>CAJAYO010000056.1 GCA_903948415.1 uncultured Opitutia bacterium
ACATGCCGTATCGAGTTCACTTTCGTTCGGGACCGACCTTCCGTCTCGGGCTGCTCCCCACCCCGCCTTGCGGCGTCGCAGTTGCCTTCGACTGCTCCGCAGTCTCTGTCTCCACGGAGGTAATGACTTTCACATTCTGAGTTCATGGTTTCATGGACGCACTAGGCCGCCCGCTTGCGGGCGCTATTCCGCCCCGCCCCCAACAAGCGCGAGCAAGCTCGCTGCCTACCCCGGAGACGACGCGCCTAACAGGCTCGACGGTCAGGCCCCAAACCTCCCCGGTCGCGGCCCGCCGAATCGCTCCGGGTTGTTCACGCCTCCGCCCCTCTCGGTCCACCCCGATGCACCCCTTCTCCCTCCTTCTCGCCCCTCTCCTTCTCGCCCCGCTCCTTCTCGCCCCTCCCATTCTCGCCCCCCTCCTTCTCGCCCCCTCCGCCTCGCCCCTCCCACCGCCTCGGCGCACTGGCTGACCCCACACCCGCCGCCGGCCGTGCTCCACCTCGAACGTGCTCGCCGCCCAGCGCCTGCGCCACCCAGGCCGTCTGCCACGGTTACGGCTTTCCACCCAGGCTCGTCCGCAAGAATCGTTTTTTGACGAAAACGAAAAGCAGCCTGTCAGATTTCGGCACTTCCGGCTGATACTGCGACATGGCCGACATGACCCCCGAACAGATGAGCCAGTTCGTCGAGCGCCTCACCGCGGCGCAAAGCGCACTCTATGGGTCCATCCACACTTTGCTGGCGGGCTCCCCGGATGCGGCGGACGTGTTGCAGGAAACCAATCGCGTGCTTTGGCGGAAAGCAGCGGACTACGACGCCGCGCGGCCGTTTTTGCCGTGGGCCCTGACGGTGGCGCGGTTCGAAGTGCTGGCGCATCGCAAGCGCCAATCCCGCGACCGCCTCGTCTTCGACGACGAATTGCTGGGCCAGATCGCGGCCGAATATGAACGCCAATCCGCCCGCGGCGGCGCGTTGCACGCCTTGGAGCACTGCCTGCAAAAACTACCGCCCGCCCAGCGCGAGCTCGTCGATCAACGCTACCTGCGCGGCGAGTCGGTCAATGCCATCGCCGCACGCCAGGGCCGCGCCGCCAACGCCGTTTCGGCCCTGCTCTATCGCATCCGCAGCCTCCTCGCGACCTGCGTCGATCACACCCTCGCCCAAGACGAACCCGCATGAGCGAGCCGGACCACCCGTTTCCCTCTCTGGTGCAAGCCGTGTTGGCCGGGACGGCGACGGCTGGGCAACACGAGCAGCTCGCCCACCTGCTCCAACTGGACGCCGGACTTCGCACCGCCTATGTGCGGCAGATGCGACTCGATGCCTTGCTCCACTTCACCGGTGGCGCCGTCGCCAAAAAAACCGCTCTGGCGGATTCACCCACGCGGGCCGGGCGGATTTCGCCTTTGCCCTCCTTCTGGCTCATGCTCACCGCCGCCGCGGCGATCCTCTGCATCAGCCTCAGCACTCTGGGGTGGTCCCGACGCGGCGTGGAGGCGGAGATCGTCCGCACCGCCGATCTCACTTCACGCGATTGGCGCGCAGGCACCACGCTCCGCCTCAACCACCTCTCGCTGCCGCAGGGCCGCGTGGAATTCCGCCTGCCTTCGGGCGTCTGGCTCGAAGTGGTGGCGCCGGCCGAGCTGCAATTCGTCAGCGCCATGCACGTGCGTGTCTCCCTCGGACAAGTCACCGCCGATGTCGGCGACCGGGGCAAAGGCTTCGTCATCGATACCGCTCAGACCAAAATCGTGGACCTCGGCACAAAATTCGGCGTCGCCGTGCCCAACGCCGGCCACACCGACGTGGTGGTATTTCAAGGCGAGGTGGAGGTGTTCGACCGCCAATCCCGGCGCCTCTCGGACCCGCCGTTGACGCGACTGGTGGAAGGCGAAGCCGTCCGCTTCGATGCGCGCCGCCAGATGAGCCGCATCATGAACGTCACCTCCGGCCCGCGCGACGCCGCCTGGTCCACCCGCGGCGGCGAAACCGGCGCGGTGATCACCTCCGTGCACGACAATCTCCGCGATCCATCCGCGCTCTACTATTACCGCATCTTGGCCGGCGGCCTGCGCGAAGACGCCCTCGCCTTCGTCGCCAAGCGCCACGAGTGGAACGGCCTTGATGCCACCGGCCTCCCCGCGGAATTACTCGGCGCCGACCTCGTGCAGACCTTCCCCAATGATCGCTCCAACACCGCGCTCGAACTCGTCGTCACCGTTTCGCGCCCCGCCGCCATCTACGTCCTCATCGATCGCCGCGCCGCCCCACCCGCGTGGCTCGCGGAAACATTTACCGACACCGGCACGCTCATCGGCCTGGAAAACGCCCCGCTCCTCACCAGCGGCAAAGCCGTCGGCACCGGCCCGGGCCACGGCAACATGGCGCCCTTCGCCGTCTGGCGACACAACCTCCCGCAAGGCGGCTCCCTCTCGCTCGGGCCACCCCGCGACTCGCCGGTCGGGAACTCATCGACCCCTCTCTGGATGTATGGCATCGCGGCGAAACCCCTTTGACCGCCCCGGCCTCCACCCCTACCCCACCCACCTTTCGCCAACCCCATGAAACCGCTCCGCTCCCTGTCCCCTTTCGCCCTGCTCATCCTGTGCCGCCTCTTCATCGCGGGCCCGGCGCCCACTCCGGCCCACGCCGCCGCGGCTCCCGCTCCGGAACGCCCCGCCGAGGTAAAATCCGACCTCATCGTCTTCGGCGGCACCCCCGCCGGCATCATGTCCGCCGTGGCCGCCGGCCGCCTCGGCGCCTCCGTCATCCTCCTTGAACCCAGCTATCTCATCGGCGGTCTGATGAGCGGCGGCCTCCACAAGACCGACATCGGCAAACGCGAAACCATCGGCGGACTTTCCGCTGAGTTCTTCCGCCGCGTGATGGATTTCTACACGAAGACCTACGGGGCCACTTCACCCCAAGTCAAAGCCCTCGACTACACGCAGGACCCGAAGACGCGCGGCGGTTACTATTTCGAGCCGAAGATCGCGCTGCAGATTTTCCGCGAGATGCTCGCCGAAGCTCACGTCACCGTACGGACCAAGGAACAGCTCCACTCCGTCGACGCCGTCCCTGGCCAGATCCGCCGGCTCGTGACGCGCCATTACGAGACCGGCGTCGAGACGAGTTTCACGGGAACAATCTTCGTCGACGGCTCCTACGAGGGCGACCTCATGGCCCAGGCGGGCGTGCTCTACCGCGTGGGCCGCGAGGCCCGCGCCGAATACAACGAGTCCCTCGCCGGCCTTACCGAGGGCCCCGCCGAGTATCTCGGCACGGGCGACCACCGCGTCCAATCCTACAACGTCCGCAGCACGATCAGCGTCGACCCGGCGAACCGCGTGCCGATCCCGAAGCCGAAGCAGTATTTCCGCGACGCCCACGCCCACCTCATCACCACGATCAACACCCACGGTCTCAAACGCCTCGTTGAACTCTATCCCGATCGCGACCGTTGGGCCGAGATCAACGGCAAGCTGGACCCCAACAAAGCCGACTTCATCGGCATGAACCTCGGCTACAGTGAGGGCGACTACGAGCAGCGCGCCCGCCTCACCGCCAAGGTCCAGGACTACTGGCTGAGTCTTTGGTATATGCTCCAAAACGACCCCGAACTCCCCGAGGCCTTCAAGGCCGATGCGCGCAACTACGGCCTCCCCAAAGACGAGTATCTCGAAAGCAACCACATCACCCCGCAGATCTACGTGCGCGTCGCGCGCCGCCTGCAGGGCCGCTATTTTCTCACGCAAAACGACGTGCACCGCGACCGCTTCAAACCCGACACCATCTGCATGGGCAGCTACGGCACCGACTGCCACGGCATCCAGATGATCCAAACCGAAGCCGGCCTGAAATTGGAAGGCGACTTCAACGGCGCCGCCGATCCCTACGAAATCCCCTATCGCTGCCTCACTCCCTACGGCGTGAAAAATCTTCTCGTCGTCGCTGCGATCTCCGCCTCGCACGTCGCCTACTCGAGCGTGCGCATGGAACCCGTTTTCATGATGCTCGGCCACGCCGGCGGTCTCGCCGCCCACCTCGCCCTCGCCGGCCAGACCTCCGTGCAGGACATTTCCATCGCCAAACTCCAGGCCGGCCTCACCGCCTCCGGCATGCCGCTCAAAGCCCCCTACCGCCCATGGGTCGAGATTCGCGCCGTGCAAAACGGCCCATACCAACCGGGCGCACCCATCGATTTCGAAGTCGTCGAGAAAGACGTGCGCGCGCCGCTCACGCGCTTCGCGTGGACGTTCGACGGCAGCGGCGCCGTCCAAGGCACGGGCCAACAAGCCCGCTTCACGTTTCCCCACCCCGGCAAATACTCGGTCATGCTCCTCGCGTGGGAGGGCGAAAAAAACTTCGCCCTGCCCGCCGTCCTCGACCTCACCGTCGCCGGCGGCGACTCCCCCAGCCGCGAGGTGCACTACACGCACGCCACCACCGTCGGCCGTTGGAGTCGCTCGCGCGGACAGGAAATCGAATACCGCAACCGCGTCGGTCTCCTCGACGAAAACAAGCGCGACGGCCAATCGCGCGCCGAGTTCACGACCACGCTCCCGCAATCCGGCCGTTACCGCGTTGCCGTCGCCTACGCCACGGTCAGCAACCGCGCCACCCACGTGCCCGTGCAGATCGCCCACGCCGATGGCACCGCGACCGTGAAAATCAACCAGCGCAAAAAGGACTCGCCCTTCGCCTTCGTGCCCGTCGGCGACTACCGCTTCAAAGCCGGCGAACCCGCGACCGTGGTCCTCACCAACGCGGGGGTAAACGGCTACGTGCAGATCGACACCGTACGCTGGCTCTGGCTCGGTGAGTGACGATGATCCTCGCGCGCCGCCCCACCCCGACCGTCTTTGCGCTGCTCTGCGCGGTCGCGGGCGTGATGCCCGCCGCACCCTCCGCCAAACTCGCGCCTCACCCCGCCGCGTTGCCCAACACCCACGCACCCGGGGAAGTCGACCGTCCCGAACTCGTCCCGTTCATCGTCGCCGATCCCTCCGCGCTGCCCGGCATCGTCGTCGATGAAAGCGCCGCGACGCTGGTCGGCGCGTGGCAATACTCCACGCATACCCCGCCCTACGTCGGCCTCGGCTACCTCCATGATCTGCGCGCCGAAAAAGGCGCCAAGTCCGCCACCTTCACGCCCGAGCTCCCGCGCGCCGGCTGGTATGAAGTGCGCCTCGCGCACTGCGCCAATGTCCGCCGCACCACCACCGCGCCCCTCACGATCCGCCACGCCGACGGCGAGACCCTCGTCCGCGTCAACCAGCGCGAGGAGCCGCCGCACGCGCGCCTCTGGCGCCCGCTCGGCACGTTTCGTTTCGCCGCTGGTCGCGCCGGCTTCGTCCGGATCGGCAATGCCGGCACCGCCGACGGCTACGTGATCGCCGACGCCGTCCAGTTTCTCCCTGTCCCGTCCCCGTCTACCCCGAACCCATGAACCACCCGACCCCACCCCGCCGCCCGGTTTTCCGAGCGCTCGCCACCACATTCGCCCTCGTCGCCCTCGTCCCGCGGTCGTTTTCGCAAGCCACGCCCACCCCGCCGACCGCCGAGCCCGAAGACGTCGTCACGCTCCGCGAGTTCCAAGTCTCCGCCGCGCGCGCCGCCTCCGCCTACCTCGCCACCGAATCCACCGCCGGCACCCGCACCGGCGCGAAGCTCACCGAGACGCCCTACTCCGTGCAGGTGCTCACGAATGAGTTCATGAACGATTTCCAACTCTTCGAAATGGCCGACCAGCTCCGCTACGTCGCCGGCGCGTTCTCCGGCGCCGAGGACACCGGCGCAAACAACGGTCGCACGCTCCGCGGATTCTCGCCGCCCGTGCTGCGCGATGGCTTCTCCCGCGCCAATCCGCCCAACCGCGCCACCGTCGACCGCGTCGAGATCATCCGCGGCCCCGTCTCCACCCTTTACGGACAGTCGAGTCCCGGCGGCCTCATCAACTACGTCTCGAAACGCGCCAAGCGCACGCCGCGCTACTCGCTCACCGCCACGCTCGGCGACTCCTACGGTTTTCAACGCTTCGCCGCCGACGCCACCGGCCCGCTCGTGAAGGACAAACTCTTCTACTACGCCGTCTACGCCCACGACTACACCGACAGCGACCTGCAGTATTTCTCCAACCAGAAGGACCTCTACGCCGCCGGCGTCACCTACGTCCTCTCGCCGCGCACGTCCCTCACCGCCTCGTGGGAGCGCCAGGTCATCGAGTCCAACCAGGGCGACACGATTCCCATTCTCCAAGTCGCCGCCCCCACCCGCTCCGTCGGCATCTACTGGGACCTCGCCACCTACAACATCATGGGGCCGCACAACGTCCTCGATCGCGATTTCGAGAGCGGCAACCTCCTCGTCGAGCACCGCTTCGCGCCCACCCTCATCGCGCGCCTCAACCTCCAGACCTACGACAAAGATTTCACCGAAAACCAATATCGCTACGGCAGCGGCAACGCGCTCCTCGCCGGCGGCACGATGACCGCCGAGGCCTTTCGTCAAAACCAGGACGAGTCCGCGCACCTCGCCCAGGCCGATCTTCTCTGGACCGGGCAGACCGGCCGCGTGAAACACGCCCTGCTCCTCGCCGCCGACGCCAATCTCTACGCGCTGCGCAACATGACCTTCGTCGCGCCGCCCGTGCGCACCTCGCCCACGATCAATCGTCGCCCCACCTACGTCATCAATCCCTTCGCGCCCGTCTGGCCCAAGATCCCCGACGCCGACATCTCGCAGGTCTTCCAAGACACCGACCGCGAGATCACCACCACCGGCGCACTCGCCAGTCACCGCATGTTTCTCCTCGACGGCCGCTGCGTCACGATGGCCGGCCTCCGCTACGATCGCGTCAAGAATCGCAAACTCTCCGCCCTCGCCGCCACCGCCGTCGTCGGCGCCAACAACCAGATTCCCGTCGTCACCGTCACCGATGGCAGCGGCTCCAGCGAAGACGCGCTCAGCTACACGCTCGGCGCCAACTACAAACTCCGCGGCGACAGCCTCGTCTGGTTCGCCAACCACAGCACCGGCTTCGAGCCCACCGTGAGCATCGACACCGGCACGCAAGCCGTCGTCCCCAACGAAACCTCCACCGGCCTCGAGACCGGCCTCAAAGGCTCGCTCTTCAACGACGAGCTCTCGTGGACCGCCTCGGTTTTCACGCTGAAGAAAAACGACGTCGCCCTCTCGAATCCCGCCTTCAGCACCGCCGCGCTCCCCGGCACCCCGCAGTTCATCCTCGGCGGCCAAGAGGAATCCAAAGGCGGCGAAGTCGACGCCCGTTGGAACGTGAACCCGAGCCTCTACGTGCAGGCCGGCGGCTCCTTCGTCGATGCCAACGTGACCGATCCCGTCGACGCCCGCGACCGCCTTGCCAAGGCCCCGCGCTACGGCGGCTACCTCGCCACGCGCTATGTGATTCGCACCGGCCCGTGGAAAGGCCTGCGCTTCGGCGCCAGCACGAGCTACACGTCCGACTACCTCTTCAACCGCGGCACCGCGACGCGCTTCCGCCAGATTAATCCCGCCGTCGTCCTCCACAACGCCTTCGTCGGCTACACGTGGCGCGCCCCCGGTAAACTCACCCACCACGTCGCGCTCAACGCTCAAAACCTCTTCGATAAATTCTACCTCCAGGACTCGTTCCGCCTCGCCCGCGGCCGCGAGCTGCGCGTGACCTACACCGTCGCCTACTGATCGACCCACCGCCATGCGCCGCCTCTTCGCCCTCTCCGCCGTGCTCGGGCTGGTCGTCGCGGCCTTCGCGTCCGCCGCCGCGCCACCCGCCACCCCGCGGTTCATCACCGCCCTCCACGCCGGCCGCCCGCAACACGTCGTCATCTACGGCACGAGCCTCAGCAAAAGCGGCGCGTGGGTCCCGCAACTCCAGGCAACCCTCGACGGCCGCTTCCCCGGCCTCGTAAAACTGACCAACAGCGCCCGCGGCGGCCAACACTCCGGCTGGGGCGCCACGCACGTCGACGCCGCCGTCGTCGCGCTCAAACCCGACGTCGTCTTCATCGAGTTCGCGATCAACGACGCCGTCACCCGCTTCGACCTCTCCCTCGACACCATCCGCCGCAACGTCGACACGATCCTCGACCGCATCGCCACCGCCCTCCCCGCCTGCGAAGTGATCCTCCAGATCATGAACCCCGCCTTCGGCAAAGCGGAGGGTGAGTCCGCCCACCGGCGCAATCAGGACGCGTATCAGCAAATCTACCGCGATGCCGCCCAACGCCGCGGCCTCCGCTTGGTCGATCACTCCCTCGCCTGGAATCACCTCCTCGCCACCGAAGGCGAACCCGCCGTCAAAAAATTGATCCCCGACGGTGTCCACCCGAACGTCGAAGGCTGGCGCCGCCTCGTCTCCCCGACACTCCATCGCGCGCTCGGCCTGGACCTTGCCCCTCCTCCCTAACCCGCATCAATCACACTTTCCTCAAGAAATTCCTTTTTCACAGAGCGCACAGAGGTCCAAACCGAGGACACGGAGTCAAACACCTTGTCCGCTCTGTGTCCGCTGTGGGCTGGGCTCCGTGCCCTCTGTGCCAAGAATTTGGTGAACGTGCGTGTGAAATATCCGGGCTGACGGGCGACTTCCGGTCCTTACGCTTCATGTGGAAATTCTTTCTCTGCCCCCTTCTCCATCGAACCCGTGCCTAAAAATCCCATGCACCCATTCCGTCTTTTTCTCCCCCTCTCGCTTTCCCTCCTGCTCTCCGTCTCCGCCTCGGCGCCCGCCCACGCCGCCACGTCGACGCGCCCCAACATCGTCTTCATCCTCGCCGACGACCTCGGCTACATGGACATCGGCGCAAACAACCCGCACACGTTCTACGAAACGCCGAACATTGATGCCCTCGCGAAACGCGGCCTGCGTTTCACCCAGGGCTACACCGCCTGCTGCGTCTGCTCGCCCACCCGCGGCAGCATCATGACCGGAAAATATCCGCCGCGCTTCGGCATCACCGATTTCATCCCCGGCATGCGCCCCGGCAAACTCCTCTCCGCCCCCAACGCCGACCACCTCCCGCTCGCCGAGACCACCCTCGCCGAAGCGCTGCGCGACGGCGGTTACGCGACCTTCTTCGCCGGCAAGTGGCACCTCGGCGGCGGCGAATTCTCCCCCAACGCCCAGGGCTTCGGCCCCGGCCTCACTTCCGGCGAGGGTACCAAGGGCAACACCCAGTTCTGGTATCCGAAATCCTCCTCCCCTCCGCCCGATCCGCGCGACGACCCCAAAACCACCGACCGCATCGCCGACGCCGCCGTGGCCTTCATCGACACCCACTCGGACAAACCCTTCTTCGCCTATTTGCCCTTCCTCGCCCCGCACACGCCGATCGCGGCCCGCGCCGACCTCGTCGCAAAATACGAAAAGAAAAAGCTCTCCGCCCCGCCGGACGCGTGGGGCCGCGAGCGCGCCCGCGATGTGCGCCTCGTCCAGAACCATGCGCCCTATGCCGCGATGCTGGAACAGTTCGACACCGGCCTCGGCCGCGTCTTCGCCGCCCTCGAGAAAAACGGCCTCACCGACCGCACCATCGTCGTCTTCATGTCCGACAACGGCGGCCTCTCCACCAGCGAAGGCCATCCCACGTCCAACCTCCCCCTCCGCGGCGGCAAGGGCTGGCCTTACGAGGGCGGCACCCGCGTCGCCTGGATCGTCTCCGCCCCCGGCATCACCCAACCCGGCACCACCTGCGACACGCCGGTCATCAGCACCGATCACTATCCGACCCTCCTCGAACTCGCCGGACTCCCGGCCAGGCCCGCCCAACACCGCGACGGCCTCAGTTTCGTGCCTGCCCTCCGCGGCCAACGCACGCCCCGCCGTGCACCGCTCTACTGGCACTATCCGCACTACGGCAACCAGGGCGGCGCCCCCCACGGCGCGATCCGCGACGGCGACTGGAAACTCATCGAGTGGTTCGAAGACGGCGCCCTCGAGCTCTACCACATCCCGCAGGACATCTCGGAAAACACCAACCTCGCCGCGCAGCACCCCGACAAAGTCGCCGCCCTCCGCACCAAGCTCGTCGCGTGGCGCCAGGACGTCGGCGCCCTGATGCCCACGCCCAATCCCGACTACGACCCCAACGCCAGGCCCGAGCCCGCCGCCGCCAAGAAAAACGCCAAGAAAAAATCCCCATGAACCCGCTCCGCTTTTTTCTCCCCCTCTCTCTTTCCCTCCTTCTCTCCTTCTCCGCTGCCGCCGCCGCCACCGCTCCCCGCCCCAACATCATCGTCCTCCTCTGCGACGACCTCGGCTACGGCGACCTCGGCGCTTTCGCTCACCCCGAAATCCGCACGCCGCATCTCGATCAACTCGCCCGCGACGGCGTCAAGTTCACCGATTGCTACTCCGCCTCGCCCGTCTGCTCGCCGTCGCGCGCCGGCCTCATGACCGGGCGCAATCCCAACCGCCTCGGTATCCGCGATTGGATTCCACCCAACAGCGGCATCTTCCTCCGCCCCGGCGAAATCACCGTTGCCCAACTCCTCAAAAAATCCGGCTACCACACATTCCACGCCGGCAAGTGGCACCTCAACAGCCGCACCGACGGCTCCGAGCGCTCACCCGGCGAGGCCGGTTTCGACCACTGGCTCTACACCCAGAACAACGCCGCCCCCAGCCACCTCAATCCCCGCAATTTCATCCGCAACGGCACGCCCGCCGGTCCGCTCACCGGCCCCTCCTCGCACGTCGTCGTCGCCGAGGCCACGCGCTGGCTCGCCGCAACCAAGCGCGCGGCCGACGCCCCGTTTTTTCTCAACCTCTGGTTTCACGAAACCCACGAGCCCGTCGCCGCCACGGAGGAGTTCCTCGCCCAGTATCCTCACGAAACCAATCTCGACCGCCGCCACTACCTCGCCAACGCCTCCCAAATGGACGCCGCCGTCGGCCAGCTCCTCCGCTACCTCGACGACCACGGCCTGCGCGAAAACACCTTCATCTTCTTCTCCAGCGACAACGGCCCCGAGACCCTCCACCGCTACCGGGGCGCCCAACGCAGCCACGGCTCGCCCGGCCCTTTGCGCGGCATGAAGCTTCACGTCACCGAAGCCGGTTACCGCGTGCCCGGCATCATTCGCTGGCCCGGCCACGCAAAACCCGGCACCACCAGCGCCGAGCCGATTTGCAGCCTCGATTTCCTCCCCACCGCCTGCGCGCTCGCCGGCATTGCCCCGCCCTCCGACCGCGCCCTCGACGGCGGCAGTTTGCTCCCGGTTTTTTCCGGCCAGTCCGTCACCCGCCCGCATCCGCTCTACTGGCAATACGACTTCGCCCTCAACGAACCCCACCAACTCGCCCTGCGCGACGGTCCGTGGAAACTCCTCGCCAGCGCCGCCCTCGACCCCGTTGAACTCTACCACCTCCCGTCCGATGTCGCCGAAAAACAAAACGTCGCCGCCCAACACCCGGACCGCGTGAAAGCCATGACCGCCACGATGCGCCGCCTCCGCGCCGAGATCGCCGCCGAAGGCGCCCAGTCCGGCAACCCGCCCGCCCGCCCAACCGCCGCGAGAAAGGAATAGGCGCACGTCGCGAGGCCGGGCGGTCGGCCCGGTCGGCGACCGCGCCGATGGATTTCCCTCAACTGATCAGGAGCAACCGCGGCGGGTCGCCCGGCCCCGTGGCCGGCGCGCGGTGCACGCATGGCGGCACCGGGCTCCCGGGCCAGTCCACCGCGATGCGCCAGAGATGCCCGCACCCAAAGGAAAACGGCCGCGCGCCTGCCGCCGGCGCATAGTGCAAGTCGTAGCAGAGCTCGTTCAGGAAGACGCGAAAATCGTCATCGTCCGCCCCGCCATAGAGCTTGAGCAGTTCCGCCCGCGTCGCGGGCAGATCCACCCGGCGCACCGCCTCGTCGTTGCGCAGTCCCTCGCTCGCCGGCCCGTAGTAGGTGCACAAATACGTCGAGGCTTCGACCGGCGCGCTGTCCGCGTGAAAGGAAAACACATCCGTCACCACCGGGCCCGGTTCCTCGTCGCGCGGATAGCCGTCGATGCAGTTCAGCACCGGATCCAGGTCGTGCGCCTGCAGCAGCCGCAGGTCCGCGAGCATCGCGTCAACCGCCACGCCTCCCGCCGCGCTCACCGGCAGCGCCCGCAGTCGGTCCGCGTCGAGCCCCCGGATCCCTTCGCCGGCGCCGAGCAACCGCACCACCTCGCCAAAGTCGCCCGCCAACGGGCGCTCCCAGCAGAGCGCGTTCACGCCGTCCGCGAACGGCGTGGCGACCAATTCCTGAAAACTCTGCACCCGTTGGATGCGGGCGTAGCCGGGGGGCAGCGAAAAAGGAGTCATGCGCGC
>CAJAYO010000057.1 GCA_903948415.1 uncultured Opitutia bacterium
AGCCCGCCTGGTGACGACAGACTACGTCCGGCTTGAGGCGTGGTCGCTGGTTCAGGCCCGTTTCGGGCTCGCCCATGTCTCGCGCCTTGACCGCGAATTGCTTCCGCTCATCGACCTCCACCACGTCACCGAGTCCCAGTTTGCCATCGCGAAAACCCACGTGCTCGGCTCCGGTCGCAAAGCCCTCAGCCTCGTCGATGCGACCAGTTTCGTCGTCATGCGCGAGGAAGCCATCACCCACGCCTTCGCCTTCGACCGCCGCTTCCGCGAACACGGTTTCACGCTGCTCTGACTTTTCGCCTGAAGCCGATCTTCCGCCGACAAGTTTCCCTTGTCGCCCCGCACCTCAGTCGCACCCGCGCTCCAGCTTCGCGCGCAGTTCCGCGATCAGCCCGTCGCAGTCCCGCGCGATCTGCTCCAACTCCGCCCGCACGGCCGCGAGCCACACCGACTCGCCCAAGCCTTCTTCCGCGCACGCCTCGCCGGCCCGGAGCGCATCGTCCAAATACTCCCGCGCCCGCTTCAGCCGCACGATCACGCCCGCACACCCATCCACCGGGGGCGGCCAGTCGCAGCCGTTGAGCCCGCCGGCCAACTTCGCCCCGGCGCGCGCCGCGGATGACCCCAGCTCGATCAGCGGATGCTCTTCGCTGGCATCGTGCGGCACCCAGCCGCGCGCGTCGGGTTCCTTCATCAACCGCCCGGACAATTCAAACATCTGGGCCGCGAGCGGGTGCTCGTGGCGAAACTCCGCTTCCCTTTCCGGATCGGGATGGGCCAACGCCTCCGCGGCCGCCGCGTTCATCTCGTCGATCCACTCCGCGCGCTTCGCCTCCTCTTCCGGGGTGAGCGGTTTCTCCCCGCGCTCCCGGGCGCGGCGCTCCAGCTCTTCCCGGAGGATTTTTTCGTAGTCGGCGTCCGGCCCCTCCCGCTGCAACCGCGCCCTGATCCGATCGGCGAGGCGGTCGCTGTCGGCCTGCATCTTTTCCGCCTCGGCTTCGCTCTGCGGTGCGCCCTCGTGCCCCGCGCGGTCTTCGCCTTGCGCTCCACCCTCTTCGCCGGCCACCGCCTCCCCGAGCGGCTGGATGAATCCGCCCATCGCGCCCGCATTCTTCCGGCGCTGCGCCTCTTCCTCTTCGCCCGTCATGTCCCACGCGATGTCGGGCGCCACCGTGAGCAAGTAACTCGCCGACTCGATCACGACCCGCCCGTTCGTCTCGCTGAACCATTCCAGATACAGGCTGTTGCCCCAGTGCCACGGATAAGGTTTCCCCTGCTCGGCCAGCTCCAGCAATTCCTCCATCGTCACCTCCGGCACCTTCACCCGACGCGATGCCGTGCAGTCGCCGATCACCCCCGTCTGCCGCCGCGCAAATCCGGCCCTGGCTTCCGCGGACCACGGCTTTTTCACCGCGACCGGATTCACAAACTCCAGCCGTCGCCCCGCGAGATCGCGCCAGGCATTGCCCGTCAGCGCGAGTTCCACGGGCTCCGCGAGCCCTTCGAACCAGATGCGTCCCGTCACGCGGTCGCGTGTGCGATTGTCAATTTCGCCGCGGACGACGGATTCATCAATGCGCCAGGCCATAGGTTTTTTCTGAGGGCTAACCTGCCGGGCTCAGACGCCGGGGCAACGCCCAATCCGGCCCGCGTACACCGGGGGGCGCATCCCAGGTTTGTGGAGATCGGCTCAAACCCACGGGCGGAAAAGCAAGATGCGCCCTGCGCCGGGGTGCTCGACCCGCAGCTGCGCCCCGCCGTGTTGGCCGGGGTGGCGTGCGATCGTTCGCGGGCGCAGCGACGATCGTGGCGCAGGCGTCTCCCCTCGGCGGAGGATCGATGCCGCAACCAACCCGCGCACCGGGCGAGACGCCTCGTCCACGGGAGCCTCTCACTGTCCGGCCAGCGCCATCCGCGGTGGGCCGGCCGCTCCGCGGGCGGCGGAGCGCAGGTCGTGGCGCGACCCGTTGAGTCGCGCGCGGAGCGCACGGCCCACCCCGGGGAAACGGAGCACGGCAAGAAACCGCGACGCCTCGTCCACCCGACCCCATCCCGCCGCGTGCCCGCCCCAAAACTTTTTCCGCCGGTTCGCCCTGCCCCCGCCGTGGCTGCGTTCACGCTTGGCCGGCGGTGCCGTGAGCGCCGCGGGCGCGGAACCGGCGCGCCACGCCCCCGCGCCGGGGTTCGGCCCCGGCGCCCTCCGGCTCAGAAATCCAGCGTCGTCGTCAGGCGCCAGCTGCGCGGCT
>CAJAYO010000058.1 GCA_903948415.1 uncultured Opitutia bacterium
AACAGTCCGCGCACCACGGCATCCTGCAATTGCCGCTCCACCGTCTGCCGCAGCGGGCGGGCCCCGAGCTGCGGATGAAATCCCTCCCGGAGCAAAAACTCCGTCGCCCCGGGCGTGACCTCCAACTCAAACCCACCCGCCCGCAGCCGCGCGGTCTCCCGGGCGACTTCCAAGGCGCAGATTTCCCGCTGCACCTCCGGGGTGAGGCGCGCGAACACGAGTTTCTCGCCGATGCGGCCGACCAGTTCGGGGCGCAGTTCCTGCTCCACCCGGCGCAGCACCGCCTGCTCGATGCTCGGCAGGCGGGAACGCTCCATCCGCATCGCGTCCGCCGCCCCGATGTTCGACGTAAAGCCCACGAAGTGGCCGCCGAAGCGCAGCACCTGGCCGGTCGCGACCGTGATCCGACCGTGCCACAGGATCTGGAGAAACAGGTCGAGCACGAGGGGGTGCGCCTTTTCGATTTCGTCGAAAAGGACCCCGCCGGCCTCCGCCGCCAGCAGCGCCCGGCCGAGGAGCCCCGGATCATCCCGATTTTCGCCGAGGAGTTTGTTGATCGCGGCGCGGTCGTGATACTCCGACATGTCGAAGGTCACCAGATGACCGGGCCCGCACACATAGTCGGTCGCACAGGCAAACGTCTCCGTCTTGCCGGTGCCGGTGGGACCGACCAGGAGGAACGACGCGCGGGGTTGGTCCGGCGCGGAAATCCCCAGCGCCCCGCGGGCGAACGCAGCGGCGATGCGCGGCAGCACGTGGTCCTGGCCGCGAATCCTCCGGCGTAGGTGCGCTTCGAGTCCGCGCAGGTGGGCGATCCTCGGCTCGCTCCCGCTCATGGGGCTTTCGCCCGGGCCGCCCGGGAGCGGCCGTCGGGAAACTCCGCCAGATACCGCGCCACCACCGGGGCCAAGGCCTCCCCCGGCGGCAGGCGCCGCAGTAAGGCGCGGAGGAGGTAACTTTCATTCGCCCGCACTCCTTTGGCCGCGAGCTGACGCACCACCCGGTCCACTTTGTCCAGGTCGGCCAGCGGGAGGACAATCGTGAACCGTTCCGCAACGTAGTCGGTCTCGCGCGGACCGGCTTTGAGCGCGTCGTCGCGCTGCTGCACAACCGCGTAGGCGAACAGGTCGAGTTCCGTCGCCGTGTGCAGCATGCACCGCACAAATTTCGTGCGGTCCACCTTGAGCCGCCGCTCCGCGAGCCGGGCGAGCGCCTCGTGCACGATTTTCAGATCGGCGGGATAGAGCGAAAAACTCGTGCGGTCTTCGGCCGGCGCACGGGAGACACGGGAGGACTTCATGGGCACGTTCATATTTACATACGTTTTTATTGACAAGGAATCTTTTCGTATGCATTTATACGCATCGTGAAACCCGCCATTGCCTTTTTTCACCCATGCACGGAGCCCAGTCCGGCTAACTTTGGCCGAACCTTTTTTCTATTTCGTATGTTCCCAAGCCATGGCGCCAATTGATCCAGTCCCGGCTTGCAGGGTGGCGCTCGCGCAACTCCAAACCTTGCGGGAGGGCTTCGGCTCCGCCCTCGCCCTCGTCTTCATGGTGGGCTTCATCTGGGGCGTCCTGAAAATCTGGACCGGCGCCAACGCGATCAGCAAGGGTGACGCTGAAGGCAAGAGCGGGATCGTCGCCGGCATCCTCATCGCGGCGGCGGCCGCGATCATGGGCGCCCTGTTCACCGTCTTCGGGCTGCAGGACGCCGTCCTGACCCCGCGCTTTTGACCATGAATAATCTGCGCTTCACCGACACCAACGCGGCCGATGATTCGGCGGGCCGCGCCTTCGGGCTCGACGGCAATCTCTACCTGCCGGTCGCGGCGGCCGCCCTCGGCGCCGTCGGGCTGTTCGCGGGGCTCACTTTCTGGTTACATACGAACTGGGTCGTGGCCGGGACGGTGGCGGCGATTCCACTCGGCCTCACCGCCGGCTGGGTCCTGGGCTTGAAACACGGCCGTCCAGCCGGTCACGACCGCGACCAACTGGAAGACCTGCTCCGCGGCGGAAACTTCGGGCCGGGGGCCCAGGCCGGGCGGCATGGCCGCACGCACGGCCACGCGCCCGAGGGTCGGTTCGTCGACGGCCTGATCGTGTTCGGCTCACCGGACCGCGGCGGCGTGGTCGCCAAGGGCTTTTGGCTGGAGCCGCCGGATTTCCGGGGCGCGAGCATCGCCCGGCTGAACGCCTTCCAAGAGCAGGTCCGGAGTCTGCTCGCGCTCATCGCCCCGGGCCGCCGCCTGCAACTCCAGTGGTCGTGCGACGCGGACTACCGGGCGGAGCTGCTGCGCTACCAGGCCGCAACTCAGGACGTGGCCAGTCCGTTGGTGCGCCAGACCCGCAACGAGCGCTTTATGCGCTACTGGCAGCGGATGCAGGCGCGGGAACTGCGGCGGGAACGCCTCGCCTTGTTTCTGTCCATCGAAGTCGACCGCGACGCGGGCCTCGGGCGCACGCACCAAGGACTCACAACGCACTACGCCGCGGTCCTCGCGGCCCTGGCGGTCCAGTTCGAGGAATTCGCGGGGACGCTGCGGTCGGTGTTCGGTGCGGGGACGATCATCACCGCGATGGACGACGCCGCGCATTGCGCCTGCCTGCGCCGTTTTCTCAATCCGAGTCTGGCCCGGCGTTTGCCGGATGCAGCCGCAGAGACGTTCGACCCCGCGCTCACGATCCAGGAAAACTGCTGGCACAGCGAGAGCGTGGGCCAGCCCGACGGCGGGTTTTGCCTCGACGGGCACCACCACGCGATGCTCGCGCTGTCCCGCTGGCCGCAACGCACCCGGCCGGGCATCATCGCCCATCTGACCGGATTGCCGTTTCTCGACTACGCCGTGACGGTCAATGTGACCCCCGTCGAGGCCCGGCAGGAAGTGCGGCGCGAGGAGCAGGCCTCCGAGCGGCTCCGCGGTGAATACGCCGACCAGCCGCGG
>CAJAYO010000059.1 GCA_903948415.1 uncultured Opitutia bacterium
CCATCCATGACGCCCTCCCGCCCGCTCTCCCCCCGGCTTGCCCGCCTCGGCACACACCACCTCCTCGGCCTCACCGCCGGCACGCTCCCGGCTCAGACGCCCAAAGAAAAAGCCCAACAAAAAACCACCGCGCCCGCCGCCGAACCGCCCGGCCAGTCCGCGCGCGCCGCCATGGCCGCCATCACCCGCGCCACCGAACCCTCCGCCCTCACCGTCGCCCCCGGCTTCAAAGTCGAACTCCTCTACACCGTCCCCAAGGAGGACCAGGGCTCCTGGGTCGCCCTCGCCATTGATCCCAAAGGCCGCCTCACCGCCGCCGACCAATACGGCGGCCTCTACCGTCTCACCCTCCCGCCCCTCGGCACCTCCGCCGGCCTGAAGGTCGAGAAACTCGCCCTCACCCTCCCCGCCGTCCCCCCCCCACCCGGCACCGAGTCCCGCCCCACGCCCAAACGCGCCGCCGCCACCGATGGCTCCGCCTCACCCGCCTTCGGCGCTCACGGCCTCCTCTACGCCTTCGACAGCCTCTACGTCATGGTCGACGAGGTCCCCGCCAAGCAGGGCGTCTGGCGCCTCCGCGACACCAACGGCGACGACCAGTTCGACGAGATCAAATACCTCCGCGAAATGCGCGGCAGCGGCGAACACGGCCCCCACTCCCTCGCGCTCTCCCCCGACGGCAAGTCCATCTACTTCGCCAACGGCAACCACACCGATCTCCCCACCCACCTGAACAAATCCCGCGCCGTCTCCTGGGACGAAGACCATCTCCTCCCCCGCATGTGGGACGCCCGCGGCCACGCGAAAAACAAATTCGCCCCGGGCGGCTACATCGGCCGCATGGACCCCGAAGGCAAAACCGTCGAGCTCTTCGCCCTCGGCTTCCGCAACCAATACGACCTCGCCTTCGACCAAAACGGCGAACTCTTCACCTACGACTCCGACATGGAGTGGGACCAGGGCTCCCCGTGGTATATGCCCACGCGCATCAATCACGTCGTCGATGGCGCCGACTACGGCTGGCGCTCCGGCGCCGGTCGCTGGCCCGACTACTATGCCGACAGCCTCCCCGCCACCCTCAACATCGGCCCCGGCTCCCCCACCGGCACCGTCTTCGGCACCGGCGCGAAATTCCCCGCCAAATACCAACTCGCCCTCTTCGCCGCCGACTGGACCTACGGCACGCTCTACGCCGTGCACCACACCCCCGACGGCGCCACCTACCGCGGCGAAAAGGAAGAATTCATCTCCGGCAAACCGCTCCCGCTCACCGATCTCGTGATCAACCCCAACGACGGCGCGATGTATTTCGCCGTCGGTGGTCGCCGCACCCAGGCCGCCCTCTACCGCGTCACCTACACCGGCACCGAGAGCACCGCCCCCGCCCAACCCGCTCCCCTCACCGCCGAGGTCAAACTCCGCCGCTCCCTCGAAGCCCTCCACGCCGAAGGCACCGGCCCCGAGGCCATCGCCATCGCCTGGCCGCACCTCGCCCACGCCGATCGCTTCGTCCGCACCGCCGCCCGCATCGCGATCGAGCGGCAGTTCCCCGACAACTGGGCCAGCCGCGCCCTCGCCGAGCGCAACCCCCAGGCCGCCATCGAAGCCCTCATCGCCCTCGCCCGCGTCGGCCCGAACTCTCTCCAGCCCCGCCTCCTCGAGTCCCTCGGCCGCCTCGACTTCGCCAAGCAACCCGCCGCGCTCCAGCTCCCCCTCCTCCGCGCCTGGCAGCTCGCCTTCGCCCGTATGGGCAAACCGGATGCCGCCACCTGCGCCCGCCTCGCCGCCCAACTCGACCCGCTCTTCCCCCACGCCGACCGCCTCGTCAACCGCGAGCTCCACGCCCTCCTCGTCTACCTCGATTCCTCCACCGTCGTCGCCAAAACCGTTCCGCTCCTCAGCGTGTCCGAGCCCGTCGGCACCGCCCCCGAGGAACAGGCCAGCAAGTCGCTCCTGGCCCGCAACGACAACTACGGCAAAGTCGTCAACAGCGTCTCGGACAGCCGCTCCGACCGCCAGCAGATGATGATGGCCTACAACCTCCGCCACGCCACCGTCGGCTGGACCCCCAAACTCCGCGTCGAGTTCTTCTCCTGGTTCGCCCGCACCGCCCCCTGGAAGGGCGGCAACAGCTTCAGCGGCTTCCTCCAAAACATCCGCACCGAAACCCTCGCCCGCGTCCCCGACGCCGCCGAGCGCGCCGCCCTCAACGCCCTCTCGAAACCCACCGCCCCGGCCTTCGCCGCCGGCGCCCTCACCCCCAAAGGCCCCGGCCGCAACTACACCGTGGCCGAAGCCACCGCCCTCGCCACCGGCCTCACCGGCCGCAACTTCGCCGAAGGCAAAGGCCTCTTCGCCGCCACCGCCTGCATCGTCTGCCACCGCTTCAACCACGACGGCGGCGGCATCGGCCCCGACCTCTCCGGCGCCGGCAGCCGCTACAGCGTGAAGGACCTCATGGAAAACCTCGTCGAGCCCTCGAAAGTCATCTCCGACCAATACGACAGCCAGCAATTCGACCTCGCCGACGGCTCCACCCTCGTCGGCCGCATCGTCGGCGAAGAAAACGGCGAACTCCTCATCATGAGCAATCCCTTCGCCCCCGACGAAAAAACGAAGGTCAAGTCCGCCGACGTGAAGTCCCGCAAAACCTATCCGATCTCGATGATGCCCCCGGGCCTCATCAACGCCCTGAACCCCGAGGAACTCAAAAACCTCACCGCGTACGTCCTCAGCGGCGGCAACCCGCAGGACAAAATGTTCGCGAAATAAAGCAGGGCGCGGTCTCCGACCCGCCATCCCCACCCAACGGAGCGGCGGTTCCCACCCGCCGTTTCTCCAGCGCAAAAAAGCACGGGC
>CAJAYO010000060.1 GCA_903948415.1 uncultured Opitutia bacterium
CGGGGCAGCAGCGGCCGAACCGCGCCATGGCCAGCCTGACGCTGCGGGCCGGCGAGCAGGCGGCCATCGTGATCGATTTCCAGACGAAGGTGCTCAACCTCAGCACGCCCGAAGGCGGGGCGGCCGCGGCCACCCTGGCGGCCGGAGCCGGAGAAGACGGGCCGAGCCTGGGCGGCGGCGATCCGGGTTTCCAGGTCGACGCCTATCGCCAGCTCTACCGCGAATACATCCGGTTTCTGCTGGGCGGCGTCGAGCCGCGTGGACCGGCGTGGTTCGAGGAAGGCGTGGCGCAGATCTTCATGGCGATGGAGGTGACGAAGACCACGATCACCGTCGGCAAGGTGGAGAACCCCAACACCCTTTCCGCCGAGCAGGCCGCGCTCAACGAGGCGGGCATCAGCGGGACGGCGCCGGCGGAAGACCGCGATTTCAACGCGGCGCTGGCGAAGCGCCGGCTGCTTTCGATGGAACAGCTCTTTGCCGTGACCCATGACGCGCCCGAAGCGCTGGGCACGCTCGGGGGCACGTGGGCGAAGCAGGCCTACGCGTTCGTGCACTGGGGCCTCTACGGCGACCAAGGGAAACACCAGAAAGATTTTCTCACCTTTCTCCGCCGGCTCGATCGCGAGCCGGTGTCGGAGGCGCTGTTCAAGGACTGTTTCAAGAAGAGCTACCGCGACATGCTGCTGACGATCCGCGGCTACGTGGACTTCACGAACTATATGCTGGCGGGCATTCAGGCGGGCAAAGGGGAAAAACTGCCCGAGCCGCCGCCGTTTGAGCTGCGCGAGGCAACCGAGGCCGAGGCGGGCCGCATCACGGGCGACGCGCTGCGCCTCGCCGGCCAGATCCCGGCGGCGCGCACCGCGATGTCGGTGCCCTACATCCGCGGCGAGCGCGACCCGAACCTGCTCGCGGCGATCGGCCTGCTGGAGCGGGCCGCCGGCGACGACGCGCGCGCGCGGAAATTTCTCGAGGCCGCCGCGCAGGGCAAGGCGGTGCGTCCGCGCGCCTTCCTAGAACTCGCCCGGCTGCGGTTGGCGGCGGCCGCCGCCAAGCCCGCTGAGGCGCGGGAGCGTTTCAGTGCGGAGCAGACGGCCGCCGTGCTCACGGCGCTCTTCACCGCGCGGAGCCAGCCGCCGCCGTTGCCGGAGGTCTACGAACTGATCGCGGCGACGTGGGCGCGGAGCGTTATCACGCCGACCGCGGAGCATCTCGCCGTGCTCGACGAAGGTATCCGGTTTTTCCCCCGCCACCCCGGGCTGGTCTACGCGACCGCCGAGCAAAAGGTGCGGGCCGGGCTAGTGGTCGAAGCGCGCGCGCTGATCGCCCTCGGACTGCGCGTCGCGCCCGACGCCGGGACGCGCGAAAAATTTGAAACGCTGCAGGCGAGCCTGCCGGCCGCGAAGTGAGCGCGCGGCCCGCGCGGCTAGCGGACGTTGACGGTGATCTCGCGGGTTTCGAGCGGGGTCTCGCCGCCCTCGTTGACGGCGCGGACAAAAGCGAGGCGCACCACACTGCGCCCGGGGCGCAGGGCCAGAAACGTCGTGGCCCAGGCGCTGCCGGGCGCAGGGGACGTCGCTTTGTCGGTGACGGCGGCGTTCTCCGCAGCGGTCGCCGGGCGCGGGCTGCTCGTGAGCCGGAGGATGCGCGAATCGTTGGAAATGATCTGCCACTCGTGGTCGGCGGGCGCGGCGGCGGGCGCGGGCAGCAGGATCCGGAGCTGCTCGGTGGCGCGGATCGTGGCGATGGTTTTCGCCCCATCGGCGACATGGGTGATGACGACCGGGGTGGCCGCGCGGGCGCCTGCGACGGTCAGCAGGGTGCCGGCCAGAATGAACGAGAGGAGCATCTTCAGGGTCATAGCGGGCATGGCGGGCATGGTGGGAAATTTTTCGGCGAAGATAAACGAGAATTCCGCGCGACCGACCGCGCGGGCGGGCGAAGGTGCCTGCACCGCCTCGCCCCGGCGTCGCCGAAGCTGCGTCCGCGCGTTGACTCCGGCCGGTAATCGGCCGAGCGTCCGCGCCCTCGCCCCATGAAAAAAATGCTCCGTCTGGTTTCCTTCCTTGCCGTCCTCGCCGGGTTTTTGCCCGCGATCCACGCCGCCGAGAGCGCGCGCGTGTTTGAACTCCGCACCTACACCGCCACGCCCGGCAATCTCGACAAGCTGCTGGCCCGCTTCCGCGACCACACGCTCGCCCTGTTCGAAAAACACGGGATGCAAAATCTGGGTTACGCCGTGCCGGTCGAGCAGGCCGACGGGGCGGGCGAGAAACTGATCTACCTGATTTCGCACCAGAGCCGTGAAGCCGCGAAAGAGTCGTGGAAGAATTTCAGCGCCGATCCCGTGTGGAAAGAAGTCAGCGCCAAGAGCCAGGTCGCCGGCAAGATCGTCGCCAAAGTGACGTCGGTGTATCTCAGCCCCGCGGATTTTTCGCCGGCCGTCGCCGAGTATGCCGGTGCGCCGCGCCTCTTCGAAATGCGCAGCTACACGACGCCCGAGGGCAAAATCGCCGCGCTCGACGCCCGGTTCCGCGACCACACCTGTGCGCTCTTCGCGAAACACGGCATCACCAATCTCGGTTATTATCACCCGACCGACGCCGACAAAGGCGCCGGCAAGACCCTGATTTATTTCCTCGCCCACAAGGACCGTGCAGCTGCGACCAAATCATGGGCCGCCTTCCGCGCCGACCCGGTCTGGGTTGCGGCCAGAGCCGCCTCGGAAAAGGCCGCGGGCGGCTCGCTCACGGCGCCCGAGGGCGTGAAGTCGGTGTTCATGACGCCGACGGATTTTTCCCCCGTCAAGTAGGCGCGGGCGGGTTACGCGGCCCGGGGGCGGCCCCGAAGCGACCGGGGCGCGACCACCGCGCCCCTTTTTTATTTCAGCGTCCGGATTTTTTCCCCGATCGCCGCGGCCTGCGCGTTGGCTTCGGCGAGCGGGAGTCCGGCCGGGACCCCCGGACGGGTGTGACCGGTGGCCGTGAGCCACGCGTGCATGAGCAGCTTGCGGCGCGTGCGGACCAGGCTGAGCAGCTCCCCGTTGGGCTGCGTGACGAGGTGGGCGAGCAGTTCGCCGTCGTCGGGCCGCAGGCCCCAGGCGGTGAGGATGGCGCGCGCGATCACGGCGTGCCCGAGGGCGTCGGGGTGCACGCCGTCTTTCGAAAAGGTGAAGGCCGGATCCTGGGCGCGCAGCCGCGCCAGCGAGGCGGACATCAGGCCGTGGGCGTCGATCACGTCCCAGCCTTGGGCGCGCTGCGCCACCAACCACGCCGAGTAGCGGTCGAGCACGTCGTTGTAGCCGGCGAAGGGCTTGGGATAGGCGTCGAGTCCGGCGGGCAGCGTCTTCGCGGCGATGGGCTGGGGATCGAACACCGGCGGCGTCACGTGGATGAGCGTCGCGTGCGCGGCGGCCACCGCGGCGCGCAGGCGGTGCATGCCGTCGCGAAATTTCGCGAAGCGCTCCTCGGCCAGGGGAAAATAGATGCCGTCGTTCATGCCATAGCAGGCCAGGACGACGTCGGGCTGGGTCTGGGCGAGGATGCGGGCGAGCCGCTCGTGGAGATCGGGCCGGGGAAACTTGCCGCCGGCGTGGCCGGTTTCCGAGAGACCCGAGACCGTCTCGCTCGACAAGCCGAGGCCGATGATTTCACCGCGCCAACCGGGGACGCGGAGACGGACGACGGCTTCGACGAAATCCACGTAGGCTCCGCCGTAGGTGATGCTGTCGCCGAGGACGACGATGCGTCGGGCTGCCGCGAGCGCGGGCGGCAGGCCACCGCCCGGCGGGACCGCAGGCCGACGCCCCGGCTCGGCGGCGAACGCGGTCAGGGCGGCAGCGAGAAAAAGAAGCAGGCGCACGGGGTCAGACCGCAGCGGCGCCGGAGGAGCGTGTGACGTCCAACGGGATCAGGCGCGGAAGCGCGTCGCGCGCGTCGGCGGCACGAGTTCGGTTTCGCAGAACAGCCCGCGCATGCCGTCCTTGGTCTGGTCGGCGGCCCACGCGAAATGTTTGTCCGTCAGCGCGGATACAGTGAAGGGTTTGCCTTCGACATGGCCGTCGCCGATGCGGTCGCGCCAGTAGAGGACCACCCGGGTGGCGCCCAACTTGGTGATGGCGGCGGCGAGTTCGGCGGTGTCGGTGACTTCCACGAATTTGGTGACGCTGCGGCCCATGAGGCGCGCGGTCACAAGACCGATGCGGGTTTTCATCAGGGACGGATAAAGCAGGTGTTGGGCCGGTCCGCACGGCTTTTCCTTGCACCGTGCGGGCCGGCGGAGGCGGCGGCCCTCCCTGGCCCGGATATTTCACCCGCACGTTCACCAAATTCTTGGCAGAGAGGGCACGGAGCCCAGCCCACAGAGGGCACAAAGCGGACAAGGTGTTTGACTCCGTGTCCTCGGTTTGGACCTCGGTGCGCGCTGTGAACAAGGAATTTCTTGAGGAAAGTGTGATTGATGCGGGCTAGGCCGGGCGGGCGCGGCCTACTCCGGCACGAGCTCGGGGACGATCGGGCGGCCGATGGCGCGGCGGATGGACTCGAGGTTTTCGCGGATGAGGGCGCCCATCGACTCGCAGCGCAGGTAGTCGGCGCGGCCGAAATGTTCAGCGAGTCCCGCGCGGAGCTGGTGGACCTTGGCGGCAGGGGCGATGGGGTCGCGCGCCATGTCGTGCAGGAGCAGGCCGAGGCGCTCGGAGGCGAGCTGGGCGCGCTGGAGCAGGAGGGTTTCCTCTTCGCGCTTGTATTGGTGCGCGGTCTCCGGCCGCAGGTGCTTCGTGCAGAACAGGGCGAGCTCGCTGTTCTCCTTGAAGAACTGCGGGAGGTAGAAATTTTTCCGGCCCTGGTAGCTTTGCTGGTCGAAATCCATCGCGCGGATCCGGACCTGCCAGTCGTCGAAATCGGGCGTGAGGAGGACGACGAAATTGTAGGAGCGCATGTCGCCGAGGAGGCGGACGAAGCAGCGTTCGTTGAACTTCACCAGTTCCTTGGCGATGCGGATCGGGCGGAGCTCTTTGTGGTGCAGCCAGCGCTCGATGAAAATGTCGCCGGGAATGCCGACGACGTGCTCCTCGACGAGGGTGCTGCCGTGCGTGATGAAGTTGAGGCGGTTGGGCGAGAGGAGGTGCTCGAGCTCGAGGCCGTAGATGCGCGAGGCATCGGCTTTCTTCACGTAGAAATAGTCCTGATTGTCGTTGTAGGCGTTGACGATCCGGACGCGAAACGGCGTGGAGTTGCCGAAGGTGCAGAAATCCACGCGGTCGACGTAGAGATGTTTCACGACGGAAAAATCGCCGTCGACCTTGAGCAGGGCGTAGACCTGTTTCAGCGCCTCGTTGAGCGCGGGCATCTCGGTGGCGTCGTAGATGACGGTGTCCCAGAGAGTGGGTTTGCCGTGTTCGTCGGTGAGCGGGATGACCTCCTGGAAGGCGCGGAGGCGCTCGTAGGTGACGGGCAGGCTGCGCTCGCGGCGGTAGCGACGGAGGTAGTGTTGGAGGTCGTGGCTGATGGGAAAACTCGGTTTGCGCCGGGTGGGGGCGGGTTCGTGATGCGTCGTCGCGGCGTCGGCCATACGCGCGAAGCTGGGGCGCGGCGCGGGCGCTGGCAATGCTGCGGGCGGGCAGGGGGAGGGGGGAAACGGCGGTGCGGGCGCGCCAGCCGCACATTGCACTTCTCCCCGGTCCGGATTCGCGCTCAGGGTGTCGGCCATGAAACTTCGCCCCGCCTTGGTCGTTGCGATTCTTGCTCTCCTCTGCGCTGGCGGCGGGGTGGCGTGGATGGTTTTCGTGTGGGGCGTCCCGGCGACGTCGTCCGCCCCGTCCGGCGGGTCTTTCCCCCTGGCGAAGCCCGATGCGAACGGGCTGGCGCTGGAGAAGGACCACGCCGCCGTATTCCAACGCGCGTTCTGGCGGCGGCCCGCCGCCGAGGACAAGATCCTCCAGGCCGAACGCCGCGACTGGCTGGATGGCTCCAGTGGGGTCCAAAAATGGCAGTGGTATATCACGGTGCAGCCGGGCGCCGCGTTCCGCGACTGGCTGCTGAAGGACAATCCGTTCGAACTCGTGGTCGTCGCGCCCGGGACGGAACTGGCCCCGCTCTCGTCTCCCCCCGCGTGGTTTCCCGCCGCCGGCGAGCTCGCCGGCCTGAGCCGCTATCGCAACCGCGAAGGCCGCTACGTTGTTTTCCACGATCCGGCGAACAACCGGCTCTACGCCACCGATGCCGGCGGCGGTTTCGCCGGGGCGAAGCAGTAGGCGGGCCGGGGCCGCCGGGGCCGCGCGAGCAGCGCGGCCGGTGCGCCGCGCCGCTGGCGGGTCGCGGGCACCGCGGGTTAGCCGCGTCGGCCAAAATTGGGGGCAGGCGTGGCTGGTTTGCCGCAAACCTCTCGCCCGTTTTTTTCGGGCCAAACCCGCGTTCGCCCCAAAGTCAGGCCCCGCACCTCCGCCGGCCTCGCGGGCCCCGGGGCGTTCACGGCACACCTCTCGTCACTTTTGCCGCGATCAACCTTCGGGCCGGCCCTGGGTCGTCACCTCCGCCCACGGTCCCGGCCGCTCCCGCAGATTCCGGAACGCGCGGGGCTCGGTTGGAGAAAACCGCGGGCCCCGCGGCGGCCTCAGCGATTGAGCAGCGCCTTCAGCCGGATCGCTCCGGCGCGACCGAGGGCGAGCACTTTTTCCGAGTCGTGGAAGTGGACGAAGGTTTCGTCGCGGCCCTTCCACGTGAGATGTTTGATTTTTCCAATCTGGATGAGGATCGAACGCGTGATCCGCTCAAAGCCGTTTCCGTCCAAGCTCTCCTCCCACGCGGAGAGCGTCCGGTTGCCGAGGATACTCTTCGGCTCATGGCCGAGATGGAGGCGGGCATAATTCTGCTCCGCCTCGATCCAGAGGATTTTCGTCGGGGCAATGACATCGATCCGGCCCGTGACGCCGCCGAGGGGGATGCTGGCCGTCGTGGGCGCCTCCGGGTCGGGGGCCGCGGCGAGATCGGGGGCCGCGCCGGCCGGCGGAGAAAACTGGGCGACCCGTTCGAGGGTGATCGCCAGGCGGACCGGCGCGACCGGTTTGACGAGGTAGTCGGTCGCGCCGACGCCGAACGCGTCGAGGGCGAAGCGTTCGTGGGCGGTGACAAAGACCAGCTGGGTTTTTTTCTCCAAAACCGGGATCAGGTCGAAGCCGCGGCCGCCGGGCATATCGATATCCAGGAAAATCAGATCGGGCGGCCGCGTGCGCACGAATCGCACCGCTTCCGCCACGTTGGCCGCCATGCCGATGACTTCCACCATCGGATGGGCGCGCAGCAAATCGGCCATCAGGTTTCGGGCGGGCGATTCGTCATCGACGATCAGGGCGGTGATCATGCGGGGAGGTTCGCGCTGGGCGGTCGAGGGATCGGCCGGCGGTCTTGGCCCAACGGAAGGTGCACGCACGCCGTGACGAATCCGTCGGACTCGGCGAAGCTCAGGGCGGCCCTCTCGCCGAGCAGGAGCTGCAGGCGGCGCCGCAAGTTGGTGATCCCGATCCCGTGTCCGTCCGCATCGGTGCGGTAGGGCACCCAGCGCCCGCTGTTGGCGACCGTCAGCACGAGAAACTCCCCGTCCGTGCTCGCCTTGATTTCGATGCGGAGCGGCAGCGGGCCGGTTTTGGGGCCGAATTTGAAGGCGTTTTCCAGCAAAGGCTGGATGAGCATGGGCGGGACCGTGGCTTTCAGCGCGGCGGGACTCGCCTCGATGAGGCAATCGAGGTCCGGGCCGAAGCGCAGGGACTGGAGCCGGAAATACGATTCGAGGGAATCGAGCTCCCGGCTCAGCGGCTCAAGCGGGCGGGATTCCTGCAACGAGAAGTGCAAATAATCCGAGAGGTTCTGGATCCCCTCTCCCGCCAGCGCGGGATCGGCGAGATGGGCCTTAATCGTGTTGAGCGAATTGAAGAGAAAGTGCGGGTTGATCTGGGCCTGCAGCTGCCTCAGCTCCGCGGTCTGGACCGCGACTTTCGCCTGGCTCGCCTCCATTTCCAGCGCGTGGGTTTTCAGGACCAGATCGATGCCGAAATACATTGAATGCCAGATGAGCAGATTGAAGAGCCGCGAGATGGTGATGTCGACGAACGGGTTGTCGGTGTTGATCTCGGGAAAATGCGCCCAGCGAATCAAGGCCACCCAAACCGCGCTCGCGCAGAGGCTCGTGACCACCGTCATCCCGATTACCCAG
>CAJAYO010000061.1 GCA_903948415.1 uncultured Opitutia bacterium
AACCGATTTCACAGCGGACCCGGCGCCCCGGCCACCGCGCTCACCGAGCGGACAAGGGGGTTGGCTCCGGGACCTCGGTTCGAAACTCGGTGCGCGCGGTGAAAACGAATTTATTCAGGAAAGGGCGATGGATGCGGGCTGATTCCCGTTCGCCTTCGCCATGCGATTCCCGCGATAGGTAGGAGCCCGCTCGCGGGCGATTTCTACGAGCTGAATCGCCTGCAAGCAGGCTCCGGCCTTCCGGCAGATCAGGCTCAACGTGATCGCGAATTCGAATAAGCCCCTTCTGCCCCGGCCCTCCCTTCGGTTCTGGCCGCCTCCTTCGCCGCCCTTGCCCCATTCTTCGTTCGGTTTCGTTTCCGGCGCTGTTCGCCTCGCGGAACCCCCATGAACGATGACGCCCCCGCCTCCGTCGTTGCGCTGGATTTGGCTCAAACGCCGCCGCGCCCGCCGCCCGCGCCCAGAAATAGCCCGCTCGCCGGCTTGCCGCCGCCCCTTTTTTTGCGCCTCCTCCTCGCCATGGTCCCGCGCCTCCGCCTGCTCGCCACCGTCATCGCCCTCCTCGCCCTCTCGTCCCTCGTCCACGCTGCCGCCCCGGCCGGCGAGCCCGTCAAACTCGGTTTCTTCATGTCGATCACCGGCCGCGACGCCTCCTTCGGCGAGGCCGCCCTCCGCGGCGCCCGCCTCGCCGTCGACGATCTCAACGCCGCCGGCGGCATCCTCGGCCGCCCCGTCGAGCTCGTCGTCGAGGACAACCGGTCCCTCCCGGGAGAATCCGCCACCGCCGCCAAGAAACTCATCACCCGCCACAAGGTCGTCGCCCTCATCGGCGAGTGCGCCTCCTCCCGCACCCTCGAAGCCGCCCCCGTCGCCCAGGCCGCCGGCATTCCGCTCGTGACACCCGCCTCCACCAACCCCAAAGTGACCGCCGTCGGCGATGGCATCTTCCGCGTCTGCTTCGCCGATCCTTTCCAGGGCGCCGTCCTCGCCACCTACGCCTGGAAAAACCTCGGTCTCCGCCGCGCCGCCCTCCTCATCGACTCCACGGCGCCTTACTCCGTCGGACTCGCCGAGGTCTTCGCCAAAACCTTCACCACCCTCGGCGGCGAGATCGTCGCCTCGCAAAAATACAGCGGCGGCGACAAAGATTTCCGCGCCCAACTCACCGCGATCCGCGCCACGCGCGCCGATGCCCTTTTCCTCCCCGGCTACTACGTCGAGGCCGGCCTGGCCGCCCAGCAATCCCGCGAACTCGGTCTGCGCGCCACCCTCCTCGGCGGCGATGGTTTCGAAGCACCCCAGCTGATCGAAATCGGCGGCCCCGCCCTCGAGGGCACCGTCTACTCGACGCACTATTCCGCCGAGAACCAAGACCCCGCCTCGCGCCGCTTCGTCGCCGCCTACCAAGCCCGCCACGGGTCCGGCCCCGTCGGCCTCGCCGCCCTCAGCTACGACTCCGTCCAACTCGTCGCCGACGCCGCCCGCCGCGCCGGGACCACCGAACGCGTCGCGCTGAAGCAAGCCCTCGCCGCCACCCGCGATTTTCCCGGTATCACCGGCCGCACCACGCTCAACGACCAGCGCGACGCCATCAAAGACGCCGCGATCATCACCGTGCGCGGCGGCCGCTGTGTGTTCACGGAATCGATCCGCCCCTGACGCGGCGGGGCGGTTTTGCGCCCCGCCTGGCCCGCACGTCCCACCGACCGCACCGATGCCCCCTTTGGCTAGGAGCGCCGCTCCCCGGCCCGCACCGCTTCGTGCGGGCGGAAAACCCGGGACGGTGAATCCTGCCGCGCGGCCTGCCCTTTCCGGCTGAGCCGCGTCCGCGCACCCGTCAACCGCTCCGCCCCCACCCGCTCCAAAATCCGCCGACCGACCAATCGGCTCGACGCCCGCACCCGCGGCCTCCTCCTTCGTCGCACCCCATGAACTCCGCTCTCCGCCCGCTCCTCGCTCCCCTCGTGGCCCTCGCGCTCCTCGCTCCCGCGGCCCTGGCCGCCCCCACCGACGACGTCTATAAACTCGGCCCCGATTCCCTCGTGCAGCCCGGCGTTCCGCAGGGCAAAGTCACCGGCTGGACGAAACTCCCGAGCGACGCCTACCCCGGCACCCTCCACGACTACTGCGTCTACGTCCCGGCCCAATACGATCCGGCGCGCCCCGCGTCGCTCATGATCTTTCAGGACGGCCAGGCCTTCGTCCGCGCCACCGGCGACTACCGCGTCCCCACGGTATTCGATAATCTGATCTACCGACGCGAGATCCCGGTCACCCTCGCCGTCTTCATCAACCCCGGCCGCACGCCGGAACAACCCGAAGCCAGCGCCTCCGATTGGGGCGACCGTTCCACCAACCGCCCGCAGGAATACAACGCCCTCGACGACCACTACGCCCGCGTGATCGTCGACGAACTTCTGCCTGCTCTCGCGCAATCCTACCACCTCTCCACCGATCCGAACGACCGCGCCATCGGCGGCGCCAGTTCCGGCGCCATCGCCGCGTTCACCGTCGCCTGGCACCGCCCGACCCATTTCAGCAAAGTCCTCAGCACCATCGGCAGTTTCACCAACATCCGCGGCGGTCACGTCTACCCCGACCTCATCCGCCGCAGCGAAAAGAAACCCCTCCGGATTTTTCTGCAGGACGGACTCAACGACAACCGCGGCCTCCGCGGCTCCGGCGCCGAGGCCACCTACGCCCCCGACCGCGACTGGCACGCGCAAAACCGCCGGATGGTCGCGGCCCTCACCGAGAAGGGCTACGACGTCAATTTCACCTGGGGCATCGGCACGCACTCCAACAAACAGGGCGGCGCCATTCTGCCCGACATGCTCCGCTGGCTCTGGCGCGACTATCCGCGCCCCGACGATGCCCGCGACCCGAGCAACCGCACGCTGTTCGTTCCCGCC
>CAJAYO010000062.1 GCA_903948415.1 uncultured Opitutia bacterium
AGATCTACGATCCGAGCGAGAAGTTTGCGAGCACGCGCCTGCTCCCCGAGTCGCGGATGCGCGAGGCGAAGTTACCAGCGAAGTCATTGCCGCGTGTGCCCGGCGGCGATCCCTTCCTCGAGTGGATCAACGCCTGCAAGGGCGGGCCGGCGCCGGGCTCGAACTTCGACTATGCGGCACCGCTGACCGAGATGGTTCTGCTCGGCAACGTGGCCCTGCGCGCCCGCGGAAAAAAACTCGTGTGGGACGCCGCCCACCTGCGGTTTCCGAACGCTCCCGAGTTTGATGGAGCGCTCCGCTCCGCGCAGCGTTCGTTTTGAGCGGGGCCCGCGCTGGGCCGGCGATCCGGCGTGGCGTGAGGCGGCCGGCGTGCCGGCGGCGGTTTTGGCGGGCGGCCCCGAGGGGCGGGGCGGCGCGGGAGGGCTCAGGCGAGGAGGTCGCGAATCACTTCCCCGTGGACGTCGGTGAGGCGGAAGTTTCGACCGCCGGAGAGGTAGGTGAGGTTGGTGTGGTCGAGGCCGAGGAGGTGGAGGACCGTGGCCCAGAGGTCGTAAACCGTGGTGGGTTTGTCGACGACGTGGTAGCCGAGGTCGTCGGTGGCGCCGTAAATTGTGCCGCCTTTGACGCCGCCGCCGGCGAGCCAGATGGAAAATCCGTAGGGGTTGTGGTCGCGGCCGTTGCTGCCCTGCGAGAACGGCGTGCGGCCGAATTCGCCGGCCCAGATCACGAGGGTTTCGTCGAGGAGGCCGCGCTGCTTGAGGTCGGTCATGAGTGCGGCGATGGGTTGGTCGACTTGATGGGCCATGGCGGCGTGGCCTCGGTGCAAGTCGCCGTGTTGGTCCCAGGGATTCGGGGCGTTGCCGGCGCCGATTTTTTCGTTGATGCAGCTCAGCTCCACGAAACGCACACCGCGTTCGATGAGGCGGCGGGCGAGGAGGCACTGGCGGGCGTAGGCGGCTTTTTGCGGGTGCGGGTCGTCGAGGCCGTAGAGGGTTTTGGTGGCGGTGGATTCACCGGAGAGATTTACCAGCTCGGGCACGGCGGACTGCATGCGGTAGGCGGTCTCGTAGTTGCGCACGGCGGCTTCGACCTGCGCGTCGCCGGCGGCGCGGCCGAGAAAGTCGGTGTCGGCCGCGCGCACGAAGTCGAGGCGGCCGCGCTGGACGGCGTCGGGTTCGCGGGGGCGGATGTTGGGGACGGCGTCGGCGGCGTCGGCGTTGAGGATCGAGGCCTGGTGTTGGGCGGGGAGATAGCCGTTGCTGAAGAGGCCGATGCCGCCGTGGGGGGCGATGGCGCCGCCGCTCTGGAGAACGACGAAGCCGGGGAGATCGTGGTTGGTGGAACCGAGGCCGTAATTGATCCACGCGCCGGCGCTGGGGTGGCCCATGGTGGGAAAGCCGGTGTGGAAAAAATAGTTGCCCTGGGCGTGCTCGTTGACCTTGGACGTCATGGAACGGATGACGGCGAGATCGTCGGCGCAGGTGGCGGCGATTTTGGGGAACATCGAGCTGATCGGGAGGCCGCTCGCGCCGTAGTTCCGAAACTCGAAGGGGCTCGGGAAAATCTGGCCGTTCTTGTTGAACATGGTGCGCTCGACCTTCACGGGCATCGGTTGACCGGCCAGTTTGGCGAGGAGCGGCTTGGGGTCGAAAGAATCGAGGTGGGAGACGCCGCCCGACATGTAGAGGAAGATGACGTTTTTGGCGCGGGGTTTGAAATCGGGCGCGGGAGTGCGGAGGGCGGCGTAGCCTTTTTGCGCGAGGAGGCCGGAGAGCGCCAGGTAGCCGAAGCCGGTGGAGCAACGGCGGAGCATGTCGCGGCGGGTGAGCGTGGGGGGCATGGGGTGGCGGGGACGTGACGGGGCTAAGGAATGAAAATGAATTCTTTCAAATTGAAGAGGGCGTGCGCGAGGTCGGCCCAGGGGGCGGGGGCGGCGGGGGTCGGGTCGGACGGGTCCGGCGCGGCGGCCCAGGCGAGGAAGCGCAGGGAGCGATCGAGTTCGGGGGCGGTGGGTGGGCGGGCGAGGGCCTGGAGAAACATGGCGCGGATGCGGGTGGGGGCGTCGGCGAGGTCGGGGTCGCGGGCGAGGCGTTGCGCCCAGTGGGTGGCGAGTTCGCGGACGAAGGGGTCGTTGAGCAACGTGAGGGACTGGCCGGGAACGTTGGTGACGTCGCGGCGGCCGGTGGGGCCGGAGGGCACAGGGGCGTCGAAGGTGGCGAGAAACGGGTCGAGGTCGTTGCGTTTGACGCGCAGGTACACGCTGCGGCGCGGGACGCGCCCCAACACCGGCGGGCCGCCCATGGGTTCGATTTTCAGATCGCCGGAGACGGCGAGGAGGGTGTCGCGGAGGGCCTCGGCCTCGAGGCGGCGCACCGAAGCGTGGGCGAGCAGGCGGTTGTCGGGATCGCGGTCGCGGGCGCCGGGCGGGGGCGTGCTGGCCAACTGCCAGGTCTCGGAGGTGACGAGGAAGCGGATGAGGGCTTTGAGCGAGTAGCCGTGTTCGACGAACCATACCGCGAGGAAATCGAGGAGCTCGGGGTGCGCAGGGGTTTCGCCCATGCGGCCGAAATTGTCGGGCGTGGCGACGAGGCCGCGGCCGAAGAGGTGGTGCCAGACGCGGTTGACGATGACGCGGGCGGTGAGGGGATTATCGGGGCGGAGGATATCTTCGGCGAGGGCGCGGCGGCCGCTTTCGGTGGCGGCGTAGGGGGTCGCGTCGAAGGCTTCGAGGAAGCGGCGCGCGACGAGTTCGCCGGGTTGTTGGTGGTTGCCGCGGTGGAAGAGCGGTTGATCGACGGCGCCGGTCTCGAGCACGCCGGGGGCGCGGGTGGGTTCGCGGAGGGCGGACTCGAGCGCGCGATAGGCGGTGAGCAAAGGCTGGGCCGCGGCAAGGTCGGCGGGGCGGTTGCGGAGCAGATCGGCGCGCAGGAGATGATCGAGGAGGAGCGCTTGGGCGTCGGTGGCGTGGCCGTCGCGCCACGCCTGCACGCTCGCCCGTGCGGCGGTGGCGTAGGCGGCGGCGAGGTCGGGGCCGGTGGTGGCCTGGCGGTCCGCGAGAGCCGAAAGGAGGGGAGCGGTAAATTCGCCCTTGCCGGTGGGGGCGGGTTCGCCGGTGCGGGTGAGCGCGACGGCGGAGAGGCCGAACCACGAGCGGGTGGCCTTGGGGTCGGCGAGCACGGGGTGGTCGGCGGCGGTGGTGAGTTCGACGTGGACTTGGTCGCCCTGCCAGTATTCGAGGGGGAGCTTGATCCACTGGGGCTGGGGGCGGGCGAGTTTTTGGACCGGGTAGATGGTGCCGTCGCGCGGGTAGTTCTGCACGACGAAGCGGGCGATGGCGGCGCCTTCGCCGGCGACGCGGAGCCAGAGGTCGTGTTTTTCCGCGAGCATGAATTTGGGCGAGAGGAGGACGGCGCGGTCTTTGGACGAGAGCAGGTGGGAGTAGACGCCGGCGGGGTAAATGCCGGTGAGGACGCGGTCACCGTCGGGGGCGACGGCGAAGGCGCCGGCGGGGCTGACCGCGGTGGCGCCGTGGCCATCGCGCCGCCACGAGGCGAAGTCGGCGGCGCGGGTGAGATCCCAGTGCTGGGCGAAGGTGCGGTCGCGCTGGCGTTCGGCGGCGGCGGCTTGGGTGCGCCAGGCGGCGAGGGCGTCGGGCGGGGCGGGGGCATCGGGGCTGGTCGGGCGCAGGAGCCAAAACGGATGGAGCAGGGCGGCGGGGTCTTTGGCGGCGGCGATGGCTTGGGTGAGCGCGGGGGAAGGGGCGGAGAGTGTGGCGGCGAGCGCGTCGGCGTCGACGAGCCACGCGGCGGCGAGGGTCTGGCGGAGGGCGTCTTTGATGGGGCCGAGTTCGGCGCGGCGCGGGGGCGCGGCGGGATCGGGCGCATCGACGGCGACGGTGGCCGGAGTGGAGGAGGAGAAGATGCCATACCAGCCGGAGAAATCCTTTTGGCTGATCGGATCGAATTTGTGGTTGTGGCAGCGCGCGCAGCTGACGGTGAGGCCGAGAAAGGTTTTGGAGACGACGTTGATCTGGTCGTCGGTGAAACGCATTTTTTCCTCGAGCGCGTCGACGGGGGCGAAGCCGTGGAGGACCATGCGGAGGTGGCCGATGCCGAGGGCAGACTCGTTGAGGCCGAGGGCGGGGTTGAGGCGGGGTTTTTCGAGGAGGTCGCCGGCGAGGTGTTCGCGGACGAGTTGGTCGTAGGGGACGTCGGCGTTGAAGGCGCGGATGAGGTAGTCGCGGTAGCGCCACGCGTAGGGCACGGGTGCATCGCCCTCGCTGCCGTGGGAGTCGGCGTAGCGCGTCCAATCCATCCAATGACGCGCCCAGCGTTCGCCGAAACGGGGCGACGCGAGGAACGCATCAACCTGGTGGGCGAAGGCGGCGGGGCGCGGGTCGGCGGTGAAGGCGGCGAGTTCGGCGGCGGTGGGTGGGAGGCCGCGCAGGGCGAAACTCAGGCGGCGCAGGAGGGTGGGGGCGTCGGCGCGCGGGGCGCGGGTGAGCTGGGCGGCGGCGAGGGGGCCGGCGAGCAAACGGTCGACGGGGTGCGGGCTGGCGTCGGGTGCGGCGAGGCCGGGGAGCGCGGGGGTTTGGAGGGGGCGGAAACTCCACCAGTTTTTGCGGCGCTGCAGGACGGCGTCCCAGTCGGTTTCGGCGGCCACTTGCGCGTCGCTCGGCGGCGTATCGCGCGGATCGGGGGCGCCCATTTTGATCCAGCGCTCGAAATCGGCGATGACGGCGGGCTCCAGTTTTGCGCCGGCCTTCGGCATCGCGAGGTCGTCGCTGGTGTGGCGCATCGCCTGGAGGAGCAGGCTGGCGGCGGGATCGCCGCGGACGATCGCGGGGCCGGAGTCGCCGCCGTCGAGGAGGGCTTGGCGGTGGTCGAGGGCGAGGCCGGCTTTGCGTTTCCCGCCGGTGCGATG
>CAJAYO010000063.1 GCA_903948415.1 uncultured Opitutia bacterium
TCGACCCCGACGGCCGCGTCCGCGAAGAAGGCGCCCATCTCGTCTCCCGCTCCATCCGCCCCTACGGCATCAGCTACTACGCCCTCGTCCCGCAAAAAGCGGAGTGCACCAACCTCCTCGTGCCGATTTGCCTCTCCGCGACCCACGTCGCCTACACCTCGCTCCGCATGGAACCCGTCTACATGGTCCTCGGCCAGGCCGCCGGCACCGCCGCCGCCCTCGCGATCGATGGCGCCGCGGCCGTCCAGGACATTTCCTACGCGGAGCTCCAAACCAAACTCCTCGCCGCCGGTCAGGTCCTCACCGTCCCGCAGTAATTCCAATCAGCGTTCAAGATGAGACTATTCGGCTGAGAGGCAGGAGCCTGCTTGCGGGCGATTCAGGACTGAGAGGCAGGTGCCTGCTCGCAGGCGATTCAGGACGTAAGCCGCGCCGGCACGCCGGCGGCTCCGTCCGATCCGCCCGCTCGCCTTGAGCGCGACGTGGAATCAACCGCGCGCCCGCCTACTTCCGCCGCCCCCGCTCGCGATACTCCGTCGGCGTCATGCCCGTGCAGCGCACAAACGCCCGCGAAAATACCACCGCACTGTGATAGCCCACCTGCGGGGCGATCGCATCGAGTTTGTCGTTCGTCTCCGCCAGCAATTCCTGCGCACGGTGCACGCGCATATACGCGACGTGCTCCATCGGCGTGCGCCCCAGTTCGCTCCGGCACAGCCGCCGCAAATGCTCCGCACTCACCGCACACGCCTCCGCGAGCGTCGTCAGCTTCCAATCCGCCGCCAGCGCTCCCGCCACTTTTTCCCACAGCCCTCCCATCCGCGAATCGCCGCGCCAGGGCCGCGCCAACCGCCGCACCTGCCCGTGCACCAAACCCACCCAGTGACTCGTCAGCGCCGCATCGCGCTCGCCCGCCCACTCCGCGCGGAGCCCCTCCAGCACCCGCCCCAACTCCTCCGCCCCCGTCTTCAACCGCAGCGGCGAATCCGCCCCCACGAGCGGCCCCTTGCCCACCGGCTCCTCGTAACGCACCCACGCAAACGTCCACGCACTTCCCGGCACCGCGTGAAACGCATTGAGCACGCGCGGCGGCGCCAGACACACCGCCCCCGCCCCCACCCGTTGCCACCGTCCTTCGAGCCACACGCGCCCTTCGCCCCCGAGCGTCGCCAGCACGAAACTCCCCGACGGCGCCAGCCGCACCCGCCGATACGGCACCGCCACCGTGTCGAGCCCCAACCACGCAATCCGGTTGACGGCGAGTTCCGGACACTGGTCCACGTCCAGCGACCACCGCTGCGTGCGCGCCCCGTCGATGGTCGTTTCCTGCCAAACCGGATTCATGCGTGCCATCCAAACACTTTCACCGCGGATTACACGGATGAACCCCGCTCCCCTCGCCGCCCCTCGGCCGCCGCCGGGCGAATCCGCGCCCTCCGCGGATAAAAAATCCGCCCGTTCCTCTTTCCGGGGCTTCCGGGGCCCCTTCGCCCCCGGCGACCATGTGGAAATTCATCACCCCAATGTGTGAACTCCACCCTTCCCCCTTCGGCCTGAGCCACTAGTCATAGACCATTCGCCACCCTCGGTCCCGCCCGCTCCCCTTCCCCTTCCCCTTTCCCTTCCCCTTTCCCTTTCCCTCCCCTTTCCCTCTCCCTCTCACTTTCCCTTTCCCTTTCCCTTTCCCTTCCCCTTTCACTTTCATCCCTACTCTCACTCATCATGCCCAACCCTTGGACCGGAAAAGGAAACCCTTACACGCGCGAGGAAGTGCGCGCCCGCCTCAGCGCCA
>CAJAYO010000064.1 GCA_903948415.1 uncultured Opitutia bacterium
CGCCGCGACTGCCAGCCGCTCGGGCGGCTTTTCGGTGCCAAAGAGAAAATCGACGACGGCCCCGCGCTGCTGGTTGTTCAAAAAGGCGAACACCGGCATGGCGTTGCGGCCCGTGCGCAACAGCTGCGCAACGTCGTCGGGTTTCAGCCGGGACCCGAGGTTGACGAGACTGGGGATGTTGGCGGCCGCGTTGCCCACGCGGTCCGGGCCGTGACAGGACACACAGAGCTGCTGATACAGGGCCTGCCCGAGGGTGCTGCCTTTGACGCTCGTCGGGATCATCTGCAGAATCCACGCCATCTCGTTGCCGTTGACATAGAGGACGCCGGAGGGGTCCACCGCCGCCCCGCCCCATTCGCCGCCGCCGTCGAAGCCAGGGAGAATAACGGTGCCGCGCGTCGTCGGCGGGCCGAACGGCTCGTGCGGCGTCACTTCGCGGAGCCGCTTGAGCACCGCCTCCCGCGCGGCCGGCGTGCGGTCGGTGACCTCGGCCTCGGTGAACCGCTGCCGCGCAAACGGCTCCGGCGCCAGCGGCACGGGCTGCGTCGGCGACGTCACCTCGCCGTCGAGGGTCGACGCCGGCACCGGCACGCGCCGCCAGGGAAAAATTGATTCACCCGTCTCGCGGTCAAATACCCAGACATGGCCGGACTTCGTAATCTGGGAGACGGCGGCAATTTTTTTGCCGTTGCGCATCACGGTGCAGAGCGTGGGCGGCGCCGGCGGGTCGCGATCCCAGACATCGTGATGCACAAACTGAAAGTGCCAGCGCCGCTCGCCGGTCGCGGCGTCGAGGGCGAGCAGGCAGTTGGCAAAGAGATTCGCGCCGAGGCGATTGCCGCCCCAGAAATCGAACGCCGCCGACCCGGTGGGCACAAAGGCGAGTCCGCGCTCCTGGTCGATCACGAGGCCGGCCCAGTTGTTGGCGCCGCCATTCTGCTTCCACGAATCGGGCGACCACGTCTCGGCCCCGAATTCCCCCGGGTGCGGGATCGTATGGAAAATCCAGCGACGCTGGCCGGTGCGCACGTCGTAGGCCCGAATGTGGCCGGGCGCGGCGGGGCCGGGGCCCTCGCCGAGGCGCGCGGAGATGATGATCAAATCGCGATAGACGGCTCCCGGCGAGGTGCCGGCCAGATAGAGTCCGCGCGTGTCGCGATCGAGGCCCTCGAGAAGATTCGTGCGACCGCGGTCGCCAAACGTTTCGATCAGCCGGCCGCTCGCGGGATCGATCGCATGGAGAAAATTCCCCGCGGTGAAGAGGAGCCGGCGCTCGGTGCCTTCGCGCCAGAGCACCAGGCCGCGGTTCAACCCGGCCCGGCCGCCGGCGGCGTTCGCGGCGAAGGGATCGAAGCGCCACAGCTCCCGGCCCGTCGCCGCGTCGAGCGCAAAAAGTTTCAATTGGGGCGACGTGCCGTAGAGCACCCCGTCAACGATGAGCGGATTGCACTGGATCTGGCTCGTCGCCGTGGCATCGCCCGTGCGAAACGTCCACGCCGGCTGCAGCCGCGCGACATTGGCCGCGTTGATCTGTGTGAGCGTCGAGTAGTGCGTGCCGCCCGCGTCACCGAGATACGTGGCCCAATTCGTATCAGCCGCAGCGTGCAGCACGCCGGACACACCAACCAGGGTTGCTATCAATAAAAAGGATCGCATCGAATTCCGAGCCTAAGGCCGACCTTCGCCGCAGGGCGAGCAGGTGATTTGACCGTAAATGCCACTGCGACCGTGGGCGTCTCCCAGGGGCGATGCACGTCCTCAACCCCAACCACGTCGAACGCCTTGCCCCCGTTGTCGCCCGCGAGGTCCTCGATCGTCCTGGGCACCACGAGCCGGTGGCCACCCGCGCGCCAAGCTTAACTTCGCCGTCGAGCTCCGTGCAATCCGCCCTCATCACGCGAATCATCCGCGACGCGAGCGGGTGATCCAGCGGCTCGCCAAACGCGACGACGAGCGGGGCGCGGGTGCCGGCCGTGGGGGCGGTGAACGTCCAGCGTGCGGGATCGGGGCCGCTGCGATCCGCCGGACCGACGCGAAAACGCTTCTCAAATCCCGTGCGTCGCGGCCGGTCTTCGGCGTCGCGGCCCGCCTCGCCGCTGGTCCGTGAATAGGTCTTGCCCGCCTCGAACACCGGCCCGACGTCGACGCGCGGCTTCACGCCGCGTTTGATCCGGCCGGGATCGATCCGGAGCGGGAGACGCATCATCGCCGGACTCCACCCTTCTTCCGCGAGTTCGGGAAACGGCAGCTCAATCACGCGGCCGACCGCAGCGCGGACGTGCACCTGTTCCCCCGTGCTCCCCCGGTTCATCGGCGCCCAGAACTGCACGTAAAACTTGCGCGGGTTCTCGGGCAATACCTCGGCCGACGGAAACCCGGGCAATACCGTGGTCGACGGCGGCGTCGGGTCGGCCCGCAGACCGAAATACAGAATCTGGGGCGCCGCCCCGGGCGCGCGAAACTCGGCTCAGTCACGCCCGCCGCGGGCGAGCGGAGACCGCGGCTCGAAACGAATCCGGTCTTCGGACACGACCCGCTAAGTGCCGGCCATCGGCGGGACCCCGACCGTGCCGCCCGGCTCGGCGAAGCGTGTTGGGCCCGACGCGCACGGCGAAGGCGAACTTGCCGTCGATCCGGTCGAGTTGGGTGATCCCGGCCCATTCAAATTTATCACCCTTCAGTCCCTCGGTTTCGGCGACTTTCGCGGTGATCGACGACGCACCGGTGATCTGTTCGCCGGCACCTTTGATGACGCCGCGCGCGTTTTTGGCCATGTGCCGATCGTCTTTTCCGTCCTTCGGGTAAACGATGATGTCGAGCGGACGGTGGTCGTTGCCGAACTCGGCGAGGGTCTTGCCCGTGATCTTGGCGCCGGGTTTCAGATCGTTGCGCGCGAACTGCACGCGCGGCGTGCAGGGGTAGGCCGCGCGCAGGAGCGAGTCACCGCCGACCTTGAAAGGCACGAACGTGCGGACCGGGGCGCGCGTCCGAAATTTCCCGTGCGCCCCGAGGTCGTTTTCCTCCCCCGTGCCTCTGTCCACCGTGCTCAACGAAACCGGGATCGCGCGCAGCGTGGACGAGAACGCTTCGTTGGAAATCCCCGCGACGGGCACGCGGCCGTCCGCGAAGGCGATGGCGGTGATCGACTCGTTGCGCGGATTGCGTGCCGGCTTGCCTTCGCCCACCGAGCCGTCGGCGGGTCATCGGGCAGCACCGCGCGGGAAAACTTCACGTCGTCGAGGGAAACGAGCTCGGGCTGGCCGTCGGCTTTGATCCGCCCGAGGAGCGGGACCGCATCGGGGCCGCCGCCGCGGGAGACGGCCAGGTAGGCCTGCCGTAAGATCACGTTCACCGCGAGATCATCGATGAGGATGTCCTCGGCCTTCGGGCCGACGAGGGCCGCGATGGTTCGGTTGTTGGCCACCGCCTTGATCGCGGCCGTACGCGTTCCCAGCGTGGTGACGCCCGTCGCAAGGGCGACGATCGCCGCCGCCTTCGTGTCCGCGGCAAGCAGGAGGCCCTCGCGGCCGACGGCAAGTTGGCGCATGGATTTGCGCCCTGGTTGTCCTGCTTTCATATCGTCGGTGAGGGCGGCGCAAGCAGGCCGAAGGCGATCAGACTGCACGGGACGAGGGCGGGGAACTTTTCACGGGAGGGTTCCGAGGGAACTGGGGTGGAAACCAAAAGATCGAGGGAACCGCGCCGTACCCCAGCTGAACGGGCACTACGTTGCGCCGCGCGTCCACTCGCCGTCGCGTGAAGCCCCAACGGACCTGCGCCGTGTTACGCTAAACGGCCGCCCTGCGTGAGACCGAGCGCGCGGCGCCGCCGAGGGCGTTCGGCGGCGGCAGCGCGCGCGTAGTCGGTGCGCCGGTGCTCGGCCAGCGGGTCGGCGGGGAGCCGGTTCGCCTTGCGCCACCCGGCAAGCGCGGGCGCGACATCCGTCAAGAACGCGTGCTTCACGATCAGCTCGGCGCCGACGACATTGTTTTCGGCCAGGGCGCGCCGGAGCGCGGCGTGGTCCACCGGGGCGGCCGGGGCGTAGAGTTCCTGCGCCATGACGACGGTCTGGATCGTCGCCTCGATCTTCGGTTTCTCGCTCTGCCACCGGTCGATGATGGAGGCGCTCTTCGGCATGCGGCCACGGTCGGCGGCGAAGCCGTGGATCTCGTGAAAGCTCCGAAAAACCTGATGCGGATCGCGGGAGCCGAGAGTAAAATCGTCGTTGGCGTAGCGCCCGTCGTTGAAGTGGAAACCGCTGAGCCTGTCCTCGTCGAGGAGCCGCGCGACGATCGGCTCGATCTTCTGGGCGTGGTCAACCGTGCCACAGGACAAACCGTTCGGCCGGCCTGCAAGCGCCCCGCGCCAGTGTCACGTAATACGTGACACTGGCTTGTAGGCGGCCCCGCATCCGTCAATGTCCTCCAGCGTATGAGTTCCCCCCAGCTCCCCCCGGCCTGGCCGGTTCAGCTCTCATTTCCGGCCGAGCTTTCCTTCATCATCGCCGAGGCCGCCGCTGACTCCATCCGGCGCGCACTCAAGCCCGTGCGCGCGGCGCGCCGACCGCGACGCGGGTCCACGCTCCGTCCGGGTGTCCAGACACCCCTGTGGAACGCCCTCGCGGCCGCCGTGCGGGCGCGCCTCACGCGTTACGGCGAACCGGCGAAACTCGCGCGCCTGTTGGGCCTGCCGCGGCAGCGCATGCACGAACTCCTCAACGCGCGGACCCACCAACCCGACGCGGAGCGCACGCTCCTTTTGCTCATCTGGCTGCAAGCCCGCACCGAAGGCCGGGACTTGGGGTGATCCTACGCACCGAGACCAGTGTCACGTATTACGTGACACTGGTCTCGGGCAAGGCGCGGACGCCGAGTTTATCGGACCACGGAACGAGGGCGGCGAGAATGCCCGGATAGAGGTCGACACCGTGGGCGAGTTGGTCGGCGCGGCGGCGGAGGCCGTTTTCCCCGGGGAGGCGGACGCGCTCGACCCCGGGCCGGGGCGGCGTCGCGCGGCAGGTGGCGGCGAGGTATTCGGTCTGGCGGCGGAATTCATCGGCGCCGCCAAACAGTGCGGGCGAGAGAACTTGGATGAAGACGCTCGCGCCCCAACCCTCCGCGGGATCGGCCCGCCCGTGGCCGGCGAGGGCGCCGGTGAGCGTCTCGACGAGGAGGGCGAAGGCGTAGCCTTTGTGTCCGTGATCGAGGCCGCCCAGGGGGAGCAGCGCACCGGGCGGTTTGGCCGAGAGCACCGCGGGATCGTCGCTCGGACGTCCCTCGGCATCGATCGCCCAGAGTCCGGGATAGCGGCGCTGCTCTTTCGTGAGACGATTCGTGAGGGCATTCGTCGTGATCGACATCGACACGTCGAGGATCACGGGCTCGCCCGCCGTCGGCCACGCGGCCGCGAGGGGGTTCGGGGTATAGACCGCGGTGCGGCCGCCGTGCGGCGCGACACTCGCGACGAACGGATCGGAGCACGACAGCAGCACCATGAAGCCCTGCGCGGTGACGCGTTGCAGATACGCGGCGAGGCAGGCGAGGTGATGGCTGCGCCGGATGACGACGGTGCAGGTGCCGTTAATCTTTGCGCGGGCGACGGCCAAATCGAGCGCACGCACGACGAGCCACGGGCCGGGCAGACGCTGACCGTCCCACGTCACGGCAGCGGGCCAATCGGCGATGACGCGTGGCTCGCCGGTTTTCGTCATCCCGCCGTTTTCGAGTGCGGCAAGGTAGGGCGCGAGCAGGGCGAGGCCGTGCGTGGTGTGGCCGAGGAGATCACCCTCCACGAGAATATCGGCGACGACGGAGGCTTTGTCGGCATCGAGGCCGACACGCGTGAGCAGCGCGGTGGCGTAGGCGATGAGGGCGGGAGCGGAGGGGCGCGCGGGCATGGACGGTAACAAAGGACTGAAAAGAAAAACTCTCCAGCCTTTCGGCGGGAGAGTCGGGCGGCCGTGAGGGATGGTCGCGTCACCCGCGGAGCGGGCTTCTCGCCATGGCAACCAATGATCAGAAATCGAAGCGCGTGGTGAACACGAACTGGCGCGGGTCGATGATGCGGTATTGCCAGAACTTGCCGTCGGGATTGACGGCGACCCCCTTGAGCTGACCGTTCTCGGTGACGTTGGACACATTCAGCTGGAAGGTCGTGCGGACCTTGTTGCGAAAGAGGCGGGTGTTGTAGCTGAGCAGGAGATCGAGATTGCCGACGGGTTTGTCGTAGACGGGACGGTCGCGGTCGAGGCGGCGGATGACCCCATCGGCATCCGCCGGTGCGGCCAGGTAGCCGATCGCGCCCTTGCTCGCCCAACGATACGAGCCGCCCACCGCCACGCCCTTCAGCCATTTGTGGTCAGGGACGAGGCCGGCCAGCTGGTAGTTGGTCGTCATGCGGAGGGTATACTCGCGAGTCTGCGGCTTGCGTTTGCCCTGGGTGGTGATGGCGAGGTTGAGCGGCGCCTGGATATTGCCGGTGAAGTAGTCGCGCGGAATTCCGTTGGAGCCCAGGCGCGTGGTCCACCAGAGTTCGCCGTCGGGATCTTTGACCGTGGTCCAAAACGGCAGGCGCTGGTCGATGAACTCCTGGATGAAGAGCGAAACGTTTTGGTCCATCGCGATCTGCTGGCCACCGGTGACCTTGAGGGTCCAGTAGCGCGAGGGGTTGAACTGGAGCTCGACCTCGGTGCCCTTTGAGGTGGCGTCGAGGGCGTCGGAGATCGTCTTCCCGGTCGCGCCGGCGATGTAGTCGGTGGTGTAGCCGATCTGTTTGGCGGCCGCCGCCCGGGCCTGCTCAAGGGTGAACTCGGGGTGCATCGTCTGCTGCCAGCCGGTCGCGGTGGTGTAGAGGTCGAAGGTGAGATTTTGGCCCGGGACGTCGAAATCCATGGCCATGGCGCGGGTCGCCACCGTTCCGATACCCGTGCGGGCGCGGAACTGCGTGGTCGCGAAACGCGTGGCGCGCAGGTAAAGACGGCTGTCGAACAGACTCAGGCTGAAGCCGAATTCCTTGGTTTTCCCCTGGGGATTCGGGAGCTGTTCGAGGAAGACGTTGTAGGCGGTGTCGGCCGGTTGGAAGCTGTCGGACTGGTTGTAGTGCACGCGGAAACCGGAGACGAGCTGACCGAGGAAGCGCGCGGCGCCGGTGCCCTCGGCCGCGTGGCGCACAAACGGCAAGCTCTTGAACGGCTGTACGACGACGCCCTTGGTCTCGGTTTCGCCTTCGCGCCATTTCTTGTTGGGACCGAAGTTCAGGAGGTTGGCTTCGTCGAGGAGCGTGCCCGAGAGGTTCAGGCCGAAATTGTCGACCGTGTAGACGCGGTCTTTGCGCCGGCCGATGGTCGGGATGATCTGGTCGTTGAACAGATAGCTCTGGAGACTGACGCCGGCGGTGCGGATTTTTTTCTTCTGCGTGCCGATGGCGAAATAGACTTCGTCGAGGACCGCGGGCGATGTTTTCCAGACGGCGGCGCCGACGCCGTTGGCGGTGGGAACGGTGGCGTTGACGACGCCCGTCCAGTTGACGGGCCCGGTGTTGGGGCCCTGCACGCCGGTGTTGCTGCCGCCGAAATAGAACATCGGGTAAGTGAGCAGGCCGTTGCTGTTGGAGAGATTGCCCGTGGGATTGGGAATCAGGTCCGCGTTCTGCACCACCGTGTCGTGGAAACGCAGGCTCCCGGGCGAGCCGATCGACCTGCGGTATTCGCCGTAACCGAGCGCCCGGTGATACCCGAGCCACTTGAAGAGATTTTTCTCGCGACGGAAATCGAGCTGGTAGGCGAGTTGGGCGCGATACTGGTCGGTCAAATTGGGCCGCTTGTTGACCTGGGGATTGACGCCGCCGATGTAGGGGCGGAGGAAGAACGGATTCTTGCGGCCGTCGAGGAGCGTCTCGTTGGTGTCGAGCACGAGCGTGTTGCCGACGCCGTCCTGCTGCGCGATGAACATGCGGCGGTAGTTCAGCTGATCTTCGCGGCGCCCGGCGACCTCGAGGTCGAGTTGCTGACGGTCGGTCTTGAAGACGTTCTGCTCCAGCTTCGCGTTATAAATGCTCGCGCGGTTCGTCTCGTAGTTGGGCGCGGCGAGGTTCACGTCGGTCCAGTCGTAGATCGAACGGTCGGTCGTCGCGGGTGTTTTCCACAGCGGACGCGTCTCGATAAAATTGGCGCTCTGCGTGAGCTGGAAGGGCGTGGTGGCGTTGTTGGAGGGATTGCCGCCGCGCATGAAAATCTGGATCTGGCCGGCATCGATGAACTGGAGGTTGCGGACGTTGGCGCTGCCGAGCAGCTGGAGGCCGGGCGGAAGATTGTTCGTCATCGTGGTGATCGGGGCCGCCGTGGAGGGACGGCCGTTGACGGTGAAAGTCTGCGTGAGGGGGTTGTAGGTGGGCATGCCCTGCGCGCGCCAGTAGGAGATATTCTCGCGCGGCATGAGGGAGTTCGCGCGGCTGGCATACTGCTGGAAGCGCTCGCCGCTGGCCGTGATCGTGGTCGTGCGGAACGGCCGGAAGGTGAAGGCGAGCTGCTGGCGGTTGGTGCGGTCGGTGGCGGGTTTGCGGATGAAGCCTTTTTCCTCGTAGACCGACGAAAAGCGCATCGAGAGAAGATTGCGCAAGAGCGGGCGGTTGAGGTCCAGACTGCCCCGGAAACCGCCGTAGCTGTCGGCCCGCACGGAGAGATTGGTCGAGGGACGGCTGACGTTGGCGCGGCTGGTGACGAGGTTGACGGAGCCGCCGGCGTCGCTGAGGCCGGCGAGATTGGAATTGGGGCCGCGGACGATTTCGACGGCGTCGATGTTGTAGGTGTCGATCGGGATGCTGCCGCTGGCGGCGAATCCGCCCGAAGTGATGTTGGCGGCGGCGAGGCCGCGGATGCGGTTGGCGCCGGTGGGATTGCCGGTGACGTTGTCGTAGTCGCCGCGGCCGTCGCCGGTAAGATCGGTGAACTCCTTGGTGCCTTCGGTGCCGACCTCGTATTGGAAGATGTCGTTGATATCGAGGGCGGCGGTATCGAGGAGCTGCTGCTTGGTGATGACGGAGACGGAGCCGGCGATGTCCTCCAGTTTCGAGGCGAGACGCGTGCCGGAGAGCGTACCGGAAGCGGAGTAGCCCTTGTCCGAGCCGGCGTTGACCTCGAAGGGCGAGAGGGCGACGACCCCGTCGTTTTCCGCGGCGGCAGTGGCAGCCGCGTTCGCGACCACGCCGGAGGCGGCGCGGGCTTCGTCGGCGCGCTGGGCAGCGCGTTCGTCGGCGTCGAGTGTGCCGTTCTGGTTTCGGTCGTATTGGGCGAGGGCTTTGGCGTCGGCCCCGGCGGAGGCCGGCAACGACTGGGCCTGGGCCGACGCGAGCGCAAGCCACAGGCAAGCAAGCCGGAGGGAATCACGCGCGGTGACGCGGAGAGGGGAAGGAAGGTGCATAGGAACAGGCTGGGAGGAAATCGACGGGCGGGTGCCGGTGACGGCAGTCCACGAACACACAGAGGGTAAGCCCCACCCTCGCCCACGGACCGCGAACCGCAACACCCCCGGGAAATTGACAGTCAGTCAACAGCCGGGAATCGCGGGAGCCGGCGGCGGATCAGCGGAGGCCCTCACGGGCGACCTGAAGATTTTCGCGCGTGCGGTCGTCGGCGGGGCGCAGCCGGAGCGACTGTTCGTAGCAGGCGATGGCTTCGCGCGGCCGGCCCCCGAGCAGGAGGACGTTACCCAGATTGGCGTGGGCGTCGGCGTCCGCCGGCACCAGGCGCAAGATGGCCCGGAAGTGGCCCTCGGCGGGCCCCAGGCGTTCGGCGCGGGCGAGGAGCAGGCCCAATCGGCGATGGGCGTCCAAGTCGTCGGGCGCGAGGCGGAGGACGGCGTTGAAATGATTTTCCGCCTCGGCGGGCCGGCCGCCTTGCTCGGCGAGGCGCGCCAGCTGGCGGTGGGCGTCGGCATGGTCGGGCGCGAGGCGGACCGTCGTCACGAACGCGGCGGTCGCCTCGGCCACGCGGTCATCGGCGAGCAGCGCCACGCCCCAGTTGTAGTGGCCGACGACGTAGGCGGGATCGAGCGCGACCGCGCGGGCGAAGGCGCCGTGAGCTGCGGGCAAACGACCGGCCCGGTGGAGGGCCAGCGCGAGATTGTGGTGGGCGCGGGGGTTGTCCGGACGTCGGCGGACGGTCTCGGCCCAGATGGTGGCGACGTCGCGATAGTCCGCGTTGCGCGCGACGGTCGCGGCCCCGCCGAGCAGGATGGCGCCTCCCAGCACCCACGCGGCCCGCGCACCAAAGCGGACAAAGAGGGCGACGGCACCGGGCACCACCACGGCCGCGAGCGGCAAATACATCCGGTGTTCCGCCATCGTCTGGGTGACCAGGGGCACGACACTCGAACTCGGGGCGAGAATGAGAAAAAACCAGGCTCCGAAAAACCCCAGCACGGGGCGGCGAACGAGCGCCCAGCAGGTCGCGGCGAGCAGCGCGACCACGGCGAGCCCTTGCCCCAGGAAAAGGAGATCCGGGCGGCCGACCGCCGTGCCATAGTCGAGCACGAGGGGATACGGCCAGCCGGCGAGCCGCAGATAGAGCAGGACGGCTTCGCCCTGTTTCAGCAGGTAAGTCCACCCCGTGACCCCGAGGCCGAAACCGGCGGAGGCCCCGCGCGCACCGGAGCCGAGGAACAGCAGCGCGAGCAACCCGAGCCAGGTGGCCGCGAGGGCGACATAGTAGATGCGGCGGGCGCGCCACGCGGCGGCGAAGCTGCGGGCGACAAACGTGCGGTCGAAGAGGAAGACCAGGACGGGCGCGGTGACCATGACCTCCTTGGTGGCCATGCCGAGAGCGCTGGACACGACGGAGAGGGCGAGCCAGCGCGTTGGGGTCAACGCGCTCCACCCAGGAGGAGGTTGAACAGCCGGCAAGGTCGCACGGGCGAAGGCGTAGAGGGTGAGAAGGTAAAAGAGGCCGCAGAGGGATTCGGTGCGCTGCGCGATGCAGGTGACGGATTCGGTCTGCAGCGGATGCAGGGCCCAGAGCGCCGCCGCCGCGAGCGCGGCGGCCGCGCGGTTGAAGGAGGAGAGATTAAGTGAAAGAGAGGCGAGCGTCCGGCGGACGAGGCCGAAGAGCGCGAGGGCGGCGGCCGCGTGGATCGCGAGGTTGAGCGCGTGGTAACTCCACACGTTTTCCCCCGAGACGGCGTAGTTGAAGGCAAAGGACGCGTTCACGACCGGGCGGCCCGTCGTCGTGCTCCCGTCGGCCGGCGGCAAGAAGATCGCGAGCGAATCGAGGCGACGGATCGTGGGGTTGTGGAGGACGGCCCCGGTGTCATCGAAAAGAAAGGGGGCGTGCAGCGTGTTCGCGTAGGCCAGAACCAGGGCGAGGACGAGGCCCGCCGGCGCGAGCCAACGCCACGCGCCGGCGCGCGGAGCGGGTTCACTGCGGGCGGGGACGACGGCGGCCATGGACGACGAGGGTAGGCAAACGGCGGAAAAGAAAAAGCTCCCTCTTCGCAGAGGGAGCTCAAGCAGGTGGGACGCAGCGACCGGGCGCGGTCGCGGCCCACTCAGAAGTTGAACGTCGAGGTGAGGGTGAATTTCCGCGAGTCGATGATGCGGAAGGCCCACGGCGTGCCGTCGAAGTTGACCTGCGTCGGCATCAGGCGGCCACCCTCGGTGGCGTTTTCGATGTTCAGCTGGAGCTTCCAGCCGATCCGGTCGTTGAAGATTTTCCGCGAGTAGGAAACCCAGAGGTCGGTGTAGTAATTGCCGTCATCGTAAACGGGACGCGTGACGTCATTGAGATTGATCACGGTGGGCGAATTCACCGGGTCGCCGACTTTGCCGAAGAAGCCGATGGCGGCCTTCGACTCGTAGCGCTCGGCCCCGCCGACGGAGACGCCCTTGAGTTTGCCTTCGCGGAACGTGTAGTTGGTGAGGAAGGAGCCGTGGTATTGGCGCTCAAGGGGCGAGCGGGCGCCCTCGAGGGCCTTGGCGAGGGCGACCTGGGAAGCGACGACGTTGTTGAAGTAGGCCTGGGCGCTCGTGTTGCCGTCGGTGTTTTCGATCTGGGCGACGCCGGTGTAGCCGTAGCCGGTCCAGAAGTTTTTGAGCGACCAGCGGCGGCTGGTGTTCGGGTCGACGAAGTCGGGGATGTCGGGGGCGCCGTTGGTCGTCCACTTCGGCAGGCGCTCGGCGAGCCAGGCGTCGTATTGCGGGGCGATGTTGGTGTAGGTGCTCTGCTGTTTGCTGCCGGTGAACTTCATGGTCCAATTCGGGAGGGGATTGTAGGTGACCTGGATTTCCGTGCCCTTGGCCTGGCTGTCCTGCGTGGCGCCGGAGCTGAGTCCGGCGTAATAGTTCAGCGGGAGTTTGATCAGGTCGTAGATCTTCTGCTGGTTGGCCGTATCGGAGATATTATTGACGGCATCGGTATTCCAATTGGCGACCGAGATGATCTGGTCGACCGTGCGGCCGGCCGCCATACCGTTGCGTAGCCGTTGGACCGCGCTCGCCCACGGAAGGCCGGTCGTCGTATCGGAGTAGGAGAGACGGGTGAGCAGCGTGCCCGCGGCGCCGGTGCGCTCGCTCTGGCTGGTGTTTTCATACCAGTTGAGCCGGACGACGAGTTTGTTTTTCAGGACGCTGAAGCCGACGCCCATGTCGGTGCCTTTGCCGGTGGGCTTGGCGAGCGGCTTGAAGAAGTAGTCGGTCTGGTAGGTGGCGGGCGGATTAAAGTTGTCCGACTTGTTGTAGTAAAACGTCGTGCCCTGGAGGAGTTCGGAGAGAAAGGAGTCACCGCCGCCGAGGTTTTGCCCGAGCGCGAAGCCCTTGAGCGGGCGGAACGCGGCGCCGAGGGTCTTCGTATCGCCCGTGAGCGCATCCCAGCGGCCCCAGCGGTTCATGACGGTGTTGTAATTGATCAGCCCGGTGGAGTTGGTGGTGAACAGTTCGGCGTTGGTCAGGGCGGGTGACGTGACTTTACCGAGGACGTCGGTGATCGCACCGGCGGTCGTCACACGGGCGCGATAATCGTCGTGGCGCCAGCCGAGGGTGGCGATGAGGCGGTCCTCCCAGAGGTAGCTCTGCGCGGCGAGGGTCCAGCTCTTGACCTCGCGGCGGGTGCGGAAGCTGCCGGCGGACGAGAAAAGGGCCTGCTCGGTCACGGTGTCGTTTTGGAACTGCTGGGTCGAATGGTTGAACACCTGCACCTGCGAGGTGAACGGGGCGTTCCAGCCCTGGTTGCCATAGAAGCCGGCGGAGTGGGTCGAGACGCCCTGCGCGCCCCCGGGGCTGGCCAGGTAGTATTTGCGCATGAGCGCGCTGTTCAGGGCGAGCTGCTGGCCGGGCAGCGCGAGGTTGGAGACGTAGCGGAGCTTCGCGTCGGCGTCGCCGTCGACGAAATTGTTGCGATGGCGCTCGATGGCGCGGCTGACGTTCTGCTTGGTGCCGAGGCCGAGGAGACGATGCCGTCCCAGCCATTTCAGGACGCCGGACTGCTTCGTGAGATTGAGGTCGTAGGCGAGCATCGCGCGGTAGTTGTCGTCGGTCTGCGGTGCGTAGAAGGTATCGACGCCGCCGCCGACGCCTTCGGAGACGAAGGGGAGGCCGAAGTAGGGGTTCGCGGTGCCGTCGATGCGCTTCACGTTGGTGTCGATCTGGATCGTGGCACCGGTGAGCTGGTTCATCGTGTAGTTGTCGAAGCCGTCGATGTCCTGCCGCAGCCAGCCGGCGCTGAAGAAGAGGTCGGGGAGGAGCTGCTGTTCGACCTCCAAATTGTAATTGGCGGAGCGCAGCTGGGAGAAGTTGGTCTGGAGGTGATTGTATTTCGTCCAGTCGTAGATCGATTTTTTGGTGACGCCGGGGAGCTGGTAGCTGCCGTAGGTAAAGGTGCGGCCGTTGATGGACGTGGTCGGGATCGGGAGATTCACCGAGGAGGACCATTGGCGGTCGAGGATCAGGAAACGGGGATCGCCGGCCGTGTAGCCGAGCGAGGCGGGCGTGGGCGTCGCGGTCGCGGGATTGGTCTGGGCCGGGGCGTAGAAGACGGGGTTGCGTTGGAAGAAGGCGATGGACTGGCCGCCGTCGATCAGGCGGAGCGGGCGAGCGGTGTCTTCAAACTGGATACCGGGGACGAACTGCGGGTTGTTCGCGATCGTGCCGGCGGCCCCCGCGCCGAGGACGCGGTTGACGGCGGCGTTGTAGCCGGGCGAGTTGACGTTCGAGACGAAGGGGCCGACCACGGCATTGGTGTCGAGGATCGTGATCATGCGCGTCGTGGGATCGTAGGCCGGGCGGCCGGCGGCGAACCACGGGCTCACGAAGTCGCGGGGCGTGAGGGAATTTGGGCGGTTGGCGTCGTTGCGGTAGTTTTCGGCGAAGCCGCGCAGGATGGTTTTCGCAAAGGGCTTGTAGGTGATCGCGGCGTATTGGCGGCGGGTGAGGTCGCGCGAGGGTTTCCGCTGGAACTGCTGGTTGTTGTACAGGAACGCGCCGTAGAGGGCCAACGTGTCCTTCACGATCTCGCGATTGAAGGCGAGCGACGTGCGGAACGAGCCGTAGTGGTCCGTGCGGAGGACGAGCTGGTTGGTGTTCTTGTTGAGGGCGGCCTGGGCGGACGTCTGGTTGACGATGCCGGCCGGGGTGCCGAGGCCGAAGAGCAGCGAATTCGGGCCGCGGGTGATTTCGACCGACTGCGTGTTGTAGGAGTCGAAGGGGACGCGGTTGTTGGTCGGGAAATTATTGATCGCGGCGTCGGGGGCGGCGAGACCGCGGATGCGGTTAGACTGGGCGTTGGTGGTCGAGCTGCCGTCGTTGCCGAAACTGTAGCCGGCGACGGAATCCTTGGCCGTGCCGCGGTCGACGATCGAAGGGGTGTAAGTGCCGGAGCCCTCGGTGCTGGCCTCGTATTTGAAGATGTCGTTGATATCGACGGACGCGGTGTCGTCCATCTGCTGCTTCGTGACGACAGTGATCGAGGCGGCGAGGTCGGCGAGGTTGGTATTGAGGCGGCTGCCGGCGAGGGTGTTCTCGGCGAA
>CAJAYO010000065.1 GCA_903948415.1 uncultured Opitutia bacterium
AACACCCCGACGATGTCATAGCCGCGGCGGATTGCCGCCAGTGCGCCCGTGAGCGCAAACGCAAAGGTCGCGCCGAGATCGAACCAGAGGGGAAGAGCGAAGAGGCCGGGCTGCATGGAGGGGGCACTGAAGGCGATTCCCCGTCCGGTGCGAAGCGCAGAATCACGCGGGCGCTTCGGCCAGCCGCACGATTTCGCGCACGGCGCGGGCGGCGCCGCGCTGCGCCGTCACGGACAGCTCGGTGCCGAAACCGAGATGCACGGCCGGGATGGTCAGCCACCACGCCTCCGGCGCCCGGCCGTAAACGTCGCGGGCCAGGGCGAGCACCGTGGCCGGGGCCGCGGCGTGCGCCAGCAGTTGCGTGGATTCGCCGGGCGCAATCCGCTGCAGCCGCACCTGCCGCAGCGCGCCCGCGGCGGCGTCGACGAACACCACGGTGCGCGCCCGCGAGACCGGCTCGGCATGCTCCGGCGCCAGCTGGGTGCAGATAAGCGTGTGCACGCCGCGCAGGTGCCGCGCCTTGATGCGCTCGGCCACGCGCGGGCCGACGCTGTCGTCCTGCCGCAGCGTGTTGCCGTAGCCGATGACCAGCAACGCGGTGTCGATGACAGCCTCGGACGGAGCATGCATGGCGGAGCCATCAGTCGCGCACCACTTCGTGCACCAGCGTCCCGTCCGGCGCGAGCAGCCGGACATGGAGCGCCATCCGGCCCGCGGCGTGGGTCGAGCAGCTGAGGCACGGATCGTAGCAGCGGATGCCGTGTTCGATGCGGTTGAGCATCGGCTCCGTGATCTTCGTGCCTGCGATAAAATGCCGGGCGATCTGCGCGACGGTGCGGTTCATCGCGAGGTTGTTCTGCCCCGTGGCGACGATCAGGTTTACTTTTTGCAACAGGCCGTTGCGGTCCACGGTGTAGTCGTGGAACAGCGTGCCGCGCGGCGCTTCGCTCGCGCCCACTCCGTGCAGGCTGTTGATCCCGGCGTCGGCGCGCAGGTCCGTGCCGGCGAGGTCGGCGTCGTCCAGGGCGCGTTCGATGAACTCGAGCGCCGCGAGGATTTCGATCAGGCGCGCGTAGTGGTAGAGAAACGACGAGGTGACGGCGCCGTGGCCGAGCGACTTGAAGTGTTTCAACTCGGCGTCCGCCAGCGGCACGCCCATGTGCGAACACAGATTGAGGCGGGCGAGCGGGCCGACGCGGTAGATCCCGTCGGGGCAGCCGAGCGGCAGGTAATACGGCGACTTGAGGTAGGAGGAGGGCTGCACCGATTCGCCGATGACGGTGCGGTAGTCCTGCGGGTCGACCTGGTCGGCGATGATGCTGCCGCTGCTGTCCGTGAAGCGGAGTTTGCCGCCGTGGTGTTCCCAGCCGCCGTCGGCCGCGACCAGGCCCATGAAGAGCGAGGGGAAGTTGCCATACAGCTGCGTTTCGCGTTCGTGCGTCGTGAGCACCTGCTTGAACAGATCGAGCGCGACGCGGGCGGTGGCGTGGGCTTCGGGCAGCCACGCGCGGATGGTTTCGCGGCCGGCGGCGGAGAGCGCGCTGCGCACGCCGCCGGGGACGGCCCACGAGGGATGGATTTTTCGGCCGCCGAGGACCGCGATGATTTCCTGGCCGAACTGTCGCAGCCGGATGCCGGCCCGCGCGAGGTCGGCGTTGGACTGGATCAGGCCGAAGACGTTCCGGGTCGCCGGCGGGGCCTCCCAGCCGAGCAGGAAGTCGGGCGCGCTCAGGTGGAAGAAGCTCAACGCGTGGCTCTGCACGATCTGGCCGAGGTTCATCAGGCGGCGCAGCTTGTCGGCCGCGGGCGGAATGCGGACGGCCATGATCGCGTCGCCGGCCTTCGCCGAGGCGAGGAGGTGGCTGACCGGACAGATGCCGCAGATGCGCGACGTGATGCCGGGCATCTCCGAGTAGGGGCGGCCCTCGCAGAATTTCTCGAAGCCGCGGAACTCGACGACGTGGAACTCGGCGCCGGAGACCTGCCCGAAGTCGTCGACGAAGATGCTGATCTTGGCGTGACCTTCGATACGGGTGACGGGATCGATGACGATGCGCTGGGACATGGGCGGCTTTCGTGGGTGGTGCGGGGCGGGGCTCAGCCGAACGTGAGTGGGGGCCCTTCGAGGTGGGGCGTGAGGCCGTGGAGGAGTTGCGTGAGGAGGGCCTTGATCCGGTCGGCGGGCGGCGGGCAGCCGGGGAGGAAGTGTTCGACATAGACGACCTCGTGCACCGGGCGGACGCGGTCGAGGAGGACGGGCACGATGCCGGCCTCGGCGGGCAGGCGCGGGCGGTCCTGGGCGTGGTCGAGATAGGCGCACTGCAGGACGGCGGCGGCATTGCCGGAGCCGAGGTGATTGCGCAGCGCGGGGACGTTGGCGGTGACGGCGCAGTCGCCGAACGCGATGAGCACCCGCGTGCGCGCGCGGATCCGGTGGAGGAGCGCAAGGTGGTCCTCGTTGCAGATGGCGCCCTCGATGAGGCACACGGCGACGCCTTCGGGGTAGTCTTTGCAATCGACGACGGGGCTGTAGACGACGTCGACCCGGGCGGCGAGGTCGAGGAGGAACTCGTCGAGGTCGAGGAACGACATGTGGCAGCCGGAGCAGCCGCCGAACCAGACGGTGGCGATTTTCAGACGCTCCATAGTTTTTTCTCCCGGGCGTTGACGAGGAATTCGAGTTTCGAGCGGTCGCGCACCATTTCGCCGACGGTGGAGCCGCGGTGGTAGAGGGCGCCGGTGGGGCAGGCTTGCACGCACTTGCCGCAGGCGGTGCAGGTCTCGGAATCGCCCCAGTCGTCGTCGAGGTCGGAGATGATCTTCGCCTTTCCGCCGCGGCCGGAGACGTGCTTGGTGCCCGCGCCCTCGATATCCCAGCAGACGCGGACGCAGCGCTGGCAGAGGATGCAGCGGTCGTGGTCCATGCCGAAGAGGCGGTGCGTGGCGTCGACCTCCCAGGGGGGGAAACAGTAGTCGTAGCGCACGTGGTCCAGGCCCTGTTGGCCGGCGAGGGTCTGGAGTTCGCAGTGGCCGTTGGCGACGCAGACGGCGCAGACGTGGTTGCGCTCGGCGAAGAGGAGTTCGAGCGTCAGGCGCCGGTAGTTTTTCAGGCGCTCGCTGGCGGTGGTGACCTCCATGCCCTCGGTGATCAGGGTGGTGCACGCGGGGAGGAGTTTCGGCCCGCCGGCGACTTCGACGAGGCAGAGGCGGCAGGCGCCGATGTCGTGCAGGCCCTCGAGGTGGCAGAGCGTGGGGATCTTCACGCCGGCTTCTGCGGCGGCCTGCAGGACGGTGGCCCCTTCCTCGGCACTGAGCTGTTTGCCGTCGATGGTGAGCGTTTTGGCAGCCATGGTCGTCGGGGGTTCAGGAGACGGTCGCGCCGGGAGCGGATGCGGCGGCGGGGCGCGGGCCGTGCGGGTCGGGCTGGAGGAGTTCGTCGTATTCGGCGCGGAAGAATCGCAGCGTGCTGACGACGGGGTTGGGGGCGGTCTGGCCGAGGCCGCAGAGGCTGGTGTGCTGCACGAGGTCGCAGAGTTCCTCGAGTTTCGCGAGGTCGCGCGCGGTGGCCCGGCGGGCGAGAATTTTTTCGAGCAGGTGGTGCATCTGCACGGTGCCGGCGCGGCACGGAATGCACTTCCCGCAGGACTCGTCCATACAGAACTCCATGAAGAACCGGGCGACGTCGACCATGCGGGTGGAGTCGTCCATCACGATCATGCCGCCCGAACCCATAATGGAGCCGAGCGTGGTGAGCGACTCGTAGTCGACGGGGGTGTCGAGGTGGTGGGCGGGGATGCAGCCGCCGGAAGGTCCGCCCGTCTGCACGGCTTTGATCCGGCCGCCGTCGGGGGCGCCTCCGCCCATTTCCTCGACGATGGTGCGCAGCGGGGTGCCCATCGGCACCTCGATCAGGCCGGTATTCTTGATTTTCCCGGCGAGGGCGAAAACCTTGGTGCCCTTGCTGCGGAGCGTGCCGATGCCGGCGAACCAGTCGGCGCCGTGGCGGAGGATGGGCGGGATGTTGGCGAAGGTTTCGACGTTGTTGATCAGGGTGGGGCAGCCCCACAAACCGCTCGCGGCGGGGAACGGCGGGCGCGGGCGCGGCGTGCCGCGCTGGCCTTCGACGGAGGCCATCAGGGCGGTTTCCTCGCCGCAGACGAAGGCGCCGGCGCCGATGCGCAGGTCGAGGTTGAAATGGAAAGGCGACTCAAAGATGCCGCTGCCGAGCAGGCCGAGGCGCTTGGCCTGCTTGATCGCCGTCTGCAGGCGGGCGATGGCGAGCGGATATTCGGCGCGCACGTAGATGAACCCCTGGTCGGCGCCGACGGCGTAGGCGGCGATGGCCATGCCCTCGAGGACGGCGTGCGGGTCGCTCTCGAGCACGCTGCGGTCCATGAACGCGCCGGGGTCGCCCTCGTCGGCGTTGCAGATGACGTATTTTTTCGCGCCGGGCGATTTCGCGACGGTGCCCCACTTCAGGCCCGTGGGAAAACCGGCGCCGCCGCGGCCGCGCAGCCCGCTGCGCACGACGGTCTCGAGGACGCTTTTCGGGTCGAGCTCGGTGAGGGCGTTGAGGAGGGCGGCGTAGCCGTCGACCGCGATGTAGGCCTCGATGCGCTCGGGGTCGATGCGGCCGCTGTGGGCGAGGACGATGGAGTGCTGGAGGGCGAAGAAGGCGGCGTTCGGGTCGGTCTGCGTGAGGGCGGTCTGGTCGCCCCGGAGCGCGGCGATGATCGACGGGGCGCTTTCGGGGGTCACGTGGGTGTAGAGGGTGCCGGCGGGATCGGCCTGCACGAGCGGACCGGCGCAGCAGAGCTTCAGGCAGCCGACCCCGCGGACCTCGACGTCGTGGTGCAGGCCGGCTTCGGCGACGGCTTTTTCGAGGCGTTCCTTGACGCCGTGGGCGTCGGACGAGCAGCAGCCGGCGGCCAGGCAGCAACGCAGGACGATTTTTTTCTGCGCGGCGAGTTCGCGCTCCTTGATTTGCTGGAGGTCGGCGAGGGTCATGAGGCCACCCATTTTCGGATATGCTCCACGGCGGTTTCGGGGGTTTGGCGCGGGGTGACGGTGCCGTCGTAGACGACGGCGGGTGCGATGCCGCAGGCGCCGATGCAGCGTGCGGTGAGGAGCGAGAGCTGGTGGTCGGGGGTGGTGCCGCCGGCCTTGAGGTGCGCGTGTTCCTCGACGGCGGCGAGCACCCGGCGGGAGCCCTTGACGTAGCAGGCGGTGCCCATGCACACGACGCAGGTGTGCGCGCCCGGCGGCTTGAGGGTGAAGAAATGGTAGAAGGTGGCGACGCCGTAGACGCGGCTCGCGGGAAGCTTCAGCTGCCAGGCGACGAAGCGGAGCACGTCGTCCTCGAGGTAGCCGAAGAGTTCCTGCGCCTTGTGGAGGACTTCGATGAGGGCGTCCTGGCGGTGCTGATATTTCTTGATGTGCCCCTCGAGGATTTTGAAACGCTGGTCGCTGCCGAGCAGCTGGGCGGCGCGGACGGCGGCTTTCGGTTTCCCGGGGGCAAGCGCGGCGATCATGGGCGGATCTCCCGGGCGGTGGGGGCGGGTGCCGACGGATGGGTTTCGTTGATCGTCGGCAGGAAAAAACAACCTCCGTTCTCCGCTCGCGTGCTGAGCAACGCGTCCGCGGCGATTCCCGGAGCCGGTACTCCGGCTGCCTGCCGTGCGGCCATGTTCATCGTCTGGCGGGAGTATACGGCGGCCCGGGCGGATGGCCCTTCGCCCGTTGGCGAAAGCGCCGCATATTTTGCGCGCACCGCGGGCGCGGGCGGCGGTCAGTAGGCGAAGAACAGGTCCTGCAAGGCGCGCGGGTCCCCCGTGCGCGTGAGGCCGAGCAGGAGGAGCACGCGGGCTTTCTGCGGATTGAGTTCGTCCGCCGCGATGAACCCGAGCGCGTCGTCGTCCACCTCGATGTTGCGCTCCACCACGCCGCCGCCCGCGCGCGAACTGCGCACGACGGCGACGCCGGCCTTGGCCGCCTCCGCCGCGGCCGCGAGCGCGACGGCGCCGAGATTGCCGTCGCCCATGCCCGCGATCACCAGCCCGCGCGCACCGGCTTTGACCGCGGCGTCGATCAGCTCCCGGCCCATGCCCGCGTGGGCGTAGACGATGTCGACGCGCGGGAGTCGCTGCGCGCCGGCGGCCGCGGCGGCGAGCGGGGAGAATTCGCTCGCGGCCGTGTGCCGCCGCACCGGCGGCGCGTAGAGGTGGAGACGCCCGGCATTGACGAGCCCGGCCAGCCCGCGGTGACCGCTGGCGAAGGTGCCGACCTGCGTCGTATTGGTTTTCGCGATCTCGCGGGCGAAATGGATCTCGTCGTTCGCCACCACGAGCACGCCGCGCCCGCGGGTGGCGGGGTGCGCGGCGACGGCGAGCGCGTTGTAGAGGTTCATCGGGCCGTCGGCGCTGATGGCGGTGGCCGGGCGCATCGCGCCGACGAGGACGACGGGCTTCTCGGAGCGCACGACGAGGTTCAGGAAAAACGCCGTTTCCTCCATCGTGTCGGTGCCGTGCGTGATGACGACGCCGGCGACCGCCGGCGAATCGAGGGCCGCTTGCGTGCGGGCGGCCAGCCGGAGCCAGGTCGCGTCATCCATGTCCTGGCTGCCGATCGCCGCGACCTGTTCGACCTCGATCTGCGCCAGTGTCGCGAGCTGGGGCACGGCCGCGATCAACGCGTCGACGGAGAAGGCTGCGGCCCGGTAGCCCCGTTCCCTGTCGGTCTGCGCGCCCGCGATGGTGCCGCCCGTGGCGAGCACGCGGATGAGAGGAAGCGGAACGGAATGGCCCATCGGTGGCACCGTAGCGGGTGCCGCGCCCATCTCAACGCCCTTTCGGCCGCGCCCGTCATAGCCGACTCGCGCCTCGACAAATCCCGCCGGGCCTGCTCTCGTCCGCCCCTCGCATGAGTTCCCGTTCCGCCATGATTGCCGCCGTGATTATGATTCTTCCCGAATCAGGGCGGCGGCGCGTGACTGCGTAACTCAACCGAAAACAGTCACTCCCTCTCCGAAGCCCTGAGCCTTACCGCTCAGGGCTTTTTGTTTTCCCAGATCCGAATCCGCCCATGAACACCACCCAACTCCCGGCCCTCAGCCTCGCTGATGTCATCGCCGCCCGCCGTCGCCTCGCGACCGGGCTTCGTCTCACGCCGTGCCTCATCGCGCCGGCGCTGTCGGAGATGGCGGGCCTGGAGGTGTGGTTGAAGCGCGACGACCTGCAGCGCACCGGCTCGTTCAAAGAACGCGGGGCGCGCCACGCCCTCCTCTGCCTGACCGCCGCGCAACGCGCCCGCGGCGTCGTCGCCGCCTCCGCCGGCAATCACGCGCTCGGCCTCGCCTACCATGGTGCGCAACTCGGCGTGCGCGTCACCGTCGTCATGCCCACCACCGCGCCGGCCGTGAAAATCGCGCGCTGCCGCGGGCTCGGGGCCGACGTCGTGCGGCACGGGGAGACGTTTGAGGCCGCGCACGCGCACGCCTTGCAACGGGCGACCGCCTCGGGCGCGACGCTCGTGCACCCGTTCGACGATCTCACGGTCATCGCCGGCCAGGGCACGATGGCCCTGGAAATCCTCGAGCAAACCCCGCACCTCGACACCCTCGTCGTCCCCGTCGGCGGGGGCGGTCTGCTCGCGGGCGTCATCACCGTGGTCAAGGCCCTGCGGCCCGACGTGCGCGTGATCGCGGTCGAGCCGGCCCACGCCGCCGGTTTTGTCGCCGCCTATCTCCACGGCGGTCCCGCGCCCGCCGCCCTCGCGCCGACGCTCGCCGACGGCCTGGCGGTGGCGCGGGTGGGCGAACTGACCTTCGCGCTCGCGGCGCCGTGGGTGGACGATGTCGTGACGGTGACCGAGGCGGAAATCGCGACCGCCATCGCGGCCCTCGCGCGCCGGGCCGGCATTGTCGCCGAAGGGGCGGGCGCGACGGCGCTCGCCGCCGTGCTCGCGGGCAAGCTCTCCGGCCGCACGATCCGCACCGCGGTGCTGCCGATCTGCGGCCGGAATATCGATCCCGCGGTGCATGCCGGGGCGGTGACCGCGGGCGCGCGGGGCGAGCCGATTCGCCTCGGCCGCCGCGCGGCGTAGTGCTGGCCGGAGGACGCATTTCCGGGGTTGCCTCGGGCGAGGTTATGGGGTGAGGTGCGGTTGCCCGCTATGACGCTTCCGACTCTGAAGCACCCGCCGCTGGTTTACGTCCAGAACGAGACCTTCGTTGCGGCGGTCGGCGACCCGCTCGCGCTCACGGACGTCAGCCGCATCGTCATTGCGAAGTGGGACGGACTGTATGCCGAGGCGTTGCGCGCCGCCTGTGGGCAGGCGTTCGAAGGGACGCCGGTGGAGGTCTGCCGGCTCGGGGGCGAGGCGCTGGCGGCGCTCCGCGCGCGGCCGGCGGGCCTCGTGTTGATGGGCCTGACGTTCACGGACCTGGATGGCGTCGACGTGCTCGAAACCATCGCGGGCGAACACCTCGCGGCCCGCGTGATGCTGGTCTCGATACGCAAAGACGAGCACTCGCTCCAAACGCTCCGCAAGGCGCGCTTCGACGGGTTTTTCGATCCGCGGGAAGAGAATTTTGACGCGCTCGTGACGGCGTTGCGCGTGGTGGCGGCCGGCCGCGGTTACATCAGCCCGTCGCTGCAGCGGCAGCTGCTCGGGCGGCAGGGGGCGGGCGCGATCGGTTTGTGGCTCACGCCCTCGGAGCATCAGGTGTTTGCCGTGATCGGCGACGGCAGCGACAACTCGGAAGCGGCGGAGCGCCTCTGCCTCGGTGAGGGGACCGTGCAGATGCACCGGCGCAGCATCATGCGGAAACTCGGGGTGCACTCGAGCGCCAAGCTCGTGCGCGAGGCCGTGCGCCTGGGCGTGGTGCGCATCACGCCCGAGGGCCGAATTTTGCGACCTGGGTTCGAGCGACTCCTCTTGGACCGGAAGTCCAATGGCTCGGGGCGCAGCAAAGACCTGCTGTCTCCCGCGCCGGGCGCTTTTGTGGCGCCGCCGCGCCCCGGATGAGGCGGCGGCCGGTCGCGCCGGTGACCGGGGAAAACCTCACCCACGGCATTGACCGCGCCGCGGCCTCGTTTCTGCTGGTCCCCTTGCAAAATCCTTTGAACTCCCGCGACCGGCGCGGCCCCGCCGCGCCCGGTCCCTCCCGTTCACCGTCGCCCGGCCGCGGACCCGGTCCCAACCGGGGTCCTGTCCCGGCCTCCGGTCCCGCCCGCGGGCCCGGCCAGAGCCCGAACCCGGGCCCCGGCCGTGATCGCGACCGTGACCGCGACCGTGCGCCGGCCCCGGTGCGTCCGGTCGCGCCTGCGCCGGCCCCGGCGTCCAAGGTTCCCGTGGCCCCGCGCGAACTCGGCTGGCTCCCCGACTGTGTTTACACCGGCGACAAATTTGAAAGCGGCCTCGCGTTCTTCGTCGACGCGGCGGGGCGCATCACGCGTTTTTCCCGCGAGCCGGCCGATCTCGAAATGGCGAAACGCCTGCCCGGTCAGGCTGCGCTCCCGGGTCTCGTCAACGCGCACTCCCATGTGTGGCACCGGATTTTCCGCGGGCGCTTCGATCTGAAACCCCAGGCCGACCGCGCGGCGCTCGGCAACTGGCGCGAGCTGCACGACAAGGTGCTCGCGCGCCTCAGCGACGAGGATGTCTACGACGCCGCGCGCGAGGCGTTCATGGAAATGCTCCTCGCCGGCATCACGACGGTCGGCGAATGCCACTTTCTCCATCACCAACCCGACGGCACGCCGCTGCCCGAAGCGGGCGGGATGGCCCATGCCGTCCTCCGGGCCGCGCACGACGTCGGCATCCGCCTCGCCCTGCTCAACGGCGCCACGCTGCGCGCGGGTTTCGGCCAGCCGGTCGGCTCGGCCGCGCCGCGGGTCCTCAGTGCCTCGGTCGACGCCTTTACCCGCTCGACGGACCTCCTGTTTGCCCACGTGGAAAAAAACTTTCCCGGTGACGATGTGTGGGTCGGCGTCGCGCCCCACAGCCTCGGGGCCGTGCCGATCGACGCGCTCAAGGCGATCGCGGCCTACGCGCACGCGAAGCGCTGCCGCGTCCACCTCCAACTCGGTGAAACCGCCGCGGAGCACGCGGCCTGCGTCGCCGAATACGGCCGCTCGCCCGCCGCGCTCCTCGCCGAGCACGGTCTCCTCGACAAGCGGTTCACCGCCATCCACGGCGCCCATCTGAGCGACGACGACATCCGCGCCCTCGGCGCCGCGCGCGTGACGGTCTGCGCCTGCCCGGCCTCGGAGCTGGCCGCCGGCGAGGGCGCGTTTCCCACGACGAAGTTCCTCGCCGCGGGCGTCGCGCTCGCCCTCGGCACCGACGGACAGCAGCAGACCAACCTGCTCGACGACGCCCGCCTGCTGGAGTTTCAGCTGCGCGGCGACCGCAAACGCCCCGGGGCCTTCCCCACCGACCTCGGCGCCGCGTTTTTCCAGGCCGCGACCGTCACCGGCGCCCGCAGTCTCGGCGCGCCCGGCGGTGCGCTCGAAGTCGGCCGGCCCGCGGATTTCTTCACCGTCAACATCTACGATCCGTCCATCGTCGGCGCCTCGCCCGAGGGATTGCTCGGTGCGGTGGTGTTCGCCTCCAACCCGCGCGCGATCCGCGAAGTGTGGGTCGGCGCGCGCCAGCGCGTGAGCGGCTGGAAGCATCCGCTCCAAAGCCCCGTCGTCGGCCGCTTCGCCGATCTGCAGAAGAAATTGTGGTCGAGTTGAGGCGTTGACCGCACCGCGCAAACGCTTCTCCTCCCCCGGATGTCCTCTCCCGCTCTCCTCGTTCTCGCCGCCGGCATGGGCTCGCGCTACGGCGGCTTGAAACAGATCGACCCCGTCGGCCCGGCCGGCGAGACGGTGCTCGATTACGCGGTGTTCGATGCGATTCGCGCCGGCTTTGGCCGCGTGGTCTTCGTGATTCGGCGCGATTTCGAGGACCTGTTTCGCACGCAGATCGGCGCGCGCTACGCGGGCAAGATCGCCGTCGACTATGTTTTCCAGTCGCTTGACGCGCTCCCGCCCGGGCACACGCCGCCCGCCGGCCGCGAGAAACCCTGGGGCACCGGCCATGCCGTCTGGTGCGCGCGCGACGCCGTCAAAGAAAACTTTGCGGTCATCAACGCGGACGATTTTTACGGCGCCGATTCGTTCAACCGCCTCGCGGCGTTTCTCAAAGCTCCGCCCGCCCCGCGGATGGCCCGGGGCTACGATCCGATGTCGGGGCACAAGGCTCCGCCGCCGGCGTCCCCCGGCGCGCCCGCGGAATTTGCGATCGTGGGCTTCCGCCTCTCCAATACGCTTTCGGAACACGGCGCGGTTTCCCGCGGTATCTGTGCCACCGACGCCGCGGGCCGCCTCGCGAGCATCGTCGAAACGCACGGCATCACCCCGGCAGACGTCGGGGCGGAGCCGGACAAGAAATTCTCCGGTGACACCCTCGTCTCGATGAACTGCTGGGGCTTCACGCCGGCGCTCTTCGCCGGTCTCGACGGGCAATTCCGCGAGTTTCTGGCGGCGCGCGGCACCGAACCAAAATCGGAATTTTATTTGCCCGGATCGGTCTCGGCGATGATCGCGCGCGGTGAGGCGACGGTGCGCGTGCTGCCGACGGACAGTGCGTGGTTCGGCATCACGTTTCGCGACGACAAGCCGCGCGTGCAGGCCGCGCTCGCGGCGCTCGTGCAGGCCGGGCGTTATCCGGCGCGGCTCTGGTCGTGAACCGGAGCGGGCCTCAGGCGGCCGGGGCCGGCGGCTTGCTCAGCTGGTCTTTCACGAGATCGCGATGCACGCGGTTGCTAAGGCCGGCGAGATGGAGGCGCATCGCTTCGACGATCCCGTTGGTATCGCGTTTCTCGAGGAGTTTGCCGATTTTCCGGTGCGCGTCGACGATGCCGTGCACCAGCGTCGCGAGGAGCGGGTGGTCGCGGCTGGCCGCGGCGATGCGCGTCTCGGGCAGCCGGTAGAACACGTAGTTGCACTCGATCATCAGCAGATCGAAATCGTTGATGAACCTCTCGTTCCCGCTCGCCTCGACCATCGTCTGGTGAAACTGCCAGTCGAGTTCCAGCCAGCGCGGTGACGGTGCGTTCGGCGCCTCGCGCTCCATCTCGTCACAGATCAAATCGAGCTGCACGAGATCTGTGGCCGTGCGGTTGTGACAAGCGACCCGCGCCGCCGCGAGTTCGATGGCCTCGCGGTATTCGTGGAGGTGGGCGACCTCCGCCGGACCGTAATCGCGCAATCGCAGTCCGCGGTTCACTTGGTCTTTCAGGAGGATGCCCTTGGACACGAGTTTTTGCAGATCCTCGCGCACCGGGATGCGGCTGAGCGCCAGTTTGGCGGCGAGGTCGCGCTCCACGAGCCGGTCTCCCGGCAAAAACGCCTCGGAGAAAATCAGTCGGACCAGTTTCTGCAGGTTGGGCGGGGTGCGGTCGATCTTCGGTTCAAAAACCCGGCGGCGTTTCGGCATGGCGCGAGATCCAACACGGCCGGCCGGCCGGTGAGAAGCCCGGAATCGCGGGATCGCCTCTTTGGTATGCCATTGTTATTTCGGCCGCCGCCGCGCCGCGCTCCGTGGGGAACAGAGCGTCCACCGGCGAAAGGAACATTGACAGGCGAGTTGGGAAAAATGTTTGGTATACCTAAATTAACAGGCTCGGTCCCGGTCGGCCGGGGCTCCCGCCACGAATCCACCTTCGCCGCGACTTTCCCCGCCCATGCAAATACCCCGTTCCCGCTTGTCCCGTCCCACCCTCGCCACCGGTCTTCTGGCCGGTGCGCTCTGCCTGCCCGCCACCGTTCTGCCCGCGCAGACGGCGCCGACCCGCTCCGCGACCGCGGCTTCGGCCGGAGAAATCGTGCAACTGCGCGAGTTCACCGTGTCCGACGAAAAGGACCTCGGCTACGCCACGACCAATGCCCTCGGCGTCACGCGCACCAACACCGCGCTCATCGATACCCCGCAGGCCGTGACGGTCATCAACCAGGAGTTCCTGCGCGATGCCGGCGCCGGCGAACTCTACGACGTGCTCAAATACGTCAGCGGTGTCTCCATCGAGTCGAACGTCGGCGACAGCGTCATGATCCGCGGCTACACGGTGCGGGGCCAATACACCGACGGCTTCGCCGATACGCAGACGCAGAGCCAAGCCGGCGCCGAGCCGTTTCTCTTTGAGCGGCTCGAAGTGCTCAAAGGCCCCTCCGCACTCGTCTACGGCTCGCACGCCGCGGGCGGTGTGCTCAATCGCGTGCGCAAAAGCCCGCTCTGGAAAGCCGGCGGCACCGGCGCGGTCACCGTCGGTAATCACGCCCAGCGCAAAGCTGAGTTCGACTACACCGCGCCGCTCAACGACCAGCTCGCCTACCGCCTCATCGCCGTCTACCGCGAAGAAGATCTCACCAACGGTATCGCGACGCGCCACTCGTGGTTCAAGCGCTGGAATGCCGACCCGATGGTTACGTGGCGCGTGAGCAAGAACACGCAGGTGAAAGTCCTCGGCGAATTTTTGCACGAGGAAGGTTTCAAACATTTCGGGGACAACGCGCAGCTCCAGCCCTTCGTGGTCGGTGGCGCGACGACCTTCGGCCGGCTGCCGAAAGACTTCACGTTCTCCGATCCGCGCGCCCGCTCCGACAACGACAAGCAGGCCTTTTTCGCCGCGCTCGAATCCGCCCTCACGCCCGACTGGTCCATCCGCCTCGCCGGTTTCACCAACCGGTGGGACCACGAGGTGACGGACGTTTTGCCCTCCGGCATTCAGGTCAACAACCGGCTCATGGGCCGTACCGCGCGTTTCATTTCCAACTTCGACCGCGACCACACCCTCGGCCTCGATTCCGTTTACAACCTCCGCGTCGGCTCCTCCGCGCACAAGATCCTCGCGATCGGCCAGTACTTCTCCTCCGACAACGACACCACGACCATCACCGGCGATAACCCGCCCGCGCTCGATATCTTCAATCCCGTCTATGCGTTCACCGGTCTGGTCAACCCCCGCACGACCACGAAAAACAACAGCGTCGGCACCAACAAAAGCTTCTCCGCCCAGGACCACATAAAATTTTTCGGCGATAAATTTCAGCTCGTCGGTGGCGCCCGCTACGACAGCTACCGCTCCCACACCGACAACCGCCTCACCGGCGTCCTCGGCACGCGCAACGCGGGCGACAACTGGACCTACAAATTCGGCGTCGTCGGCAAGCCCACCAAGGCCTTTTCGGTTTTCTACAACTACGCCGAGACCTATAACGCCAACTTCGGCGCGAACCCCGACGGCTCCACGTTCGTTCCCTCCACGGGTATCGTGAAAGAAGTCGGCGTGAAGAGCGCGCTCCGCGAAGGCCGCATCACCGGCACGCTGTCGTATTTCGATCTGCAACTGCAGCAGATCGTCGGTCTCGACCCCGATCCCGCGCGCGCCAGCGCCGGCTACCGCGTGCAACAGGACCGCCAGATCACGAAGGGCGTCGAAGCCGACGTCGTCCTCAACCTCCTCCCCGGCTGGGACCTCACGCTCGCCGCCTCGACGATCGACATCACGCTCCCCACGAAACTCCTGCCCCGCAACACCCCGGAAAAAACCGCCGCCGCGTGGTCGCGCTACAAGTTTACGGCCGGCCCGCTCAAGGGGCTCACGGTCGGCGGCGGGTGGAATTGGCAGGGTCGCGCCGCCGCCGAACCCGCCAACCAGATCTTCTTTCCGTCCGTGGGGACGGTCGACGCCTTCGTGC
>CAJAYO010000066.1 GCA_903948415.1 uncultured Opitutia bacterium
CCATCGTCGGGCACGGAAAGGCGCACGCGACCGCCGGCATCGCCAATCGGGCTGCCGCGCCGCCGCTGGCCCACGCACGGGCGCCGGGCCCGCGGGCAAAGAGTGCCGCGGTGAACCGGCCGCCCGCGAGGCGAGGCGCGCACGATAGTCTGTCCCACCCAAGGCAGGACCCAGAGCGCCGCCGCACCACCGAAGCGGCTCAGCGCAATGATCGCAGCGAGCAGGGCCGTCTGCGCGGCAAACTCGGCGACGAACCGCTCGCGACGCGCGGGGCCCTTTTGGTCGAACGGGCGAAGCACGCGAGCAACGCGTCGCCAAGGCCCACGGCGGCGAGGCCGCCTCCGCGGGGCAACGTGAGCGCCAACGCGGGGCGGAAAAAAGCGGCACAGGCGCCACGGCGACGGCGAGCGCGACGTTGCCCCCGAGGGGAACCCGTTGGGTTTGCGCCCGATGATCGCCGAACCGTGGACCGGAGGATGGCCCCTCGCGACGGCGCCAACCTTGGGGCCGCCTCGGCGAGTTTGGGATCGAGGACGGCCGAGGTCGGGTCCGCCGGTGGTCAAAGGGACGAGCGCGGCGAAGGAGAGAAGGCGGAGCGGGACGGAAAGGAAATTCCGCCCCGCCCTCCGGCCGGGAGGATCGCCTCGGCGGCAGGTGCGGGCGGTAAGGTCCGGGACTGTGAGCGCCGGCGGGCGAAACGAAACGGCCCGGTCGCACAAGGCGACCGGGCCGGAGAGGCGATGCGCGCAGAGCCGCGCCGAGGGGCGGGGTTAGAATTTCTTGGTGAGCTGCAGCGACCAACTGAGGCCGCGAGCCATGAGGTTGTATTGCGACGGATCGTAGCCGCGGGAATCGCTGGAGAGCGGCGGCTTCGAGTTGAGGAGGTTCACGATGCCGAAGCGGACGTTCGTGTTGTTCAGGTAACGGTTCTGCGCCGAGAGACGGTAAGTCACGAAGGTGTTGTAGGTGATCGAATCGTGCACGACGTAGCGGTAAGAGTAAGCGCCGTTGTTGAAGACCGGCTGGATGTAGGTCGGGTTGCCGAGGCTGTTCCAGATGGCCTGCGTGGTGGTGGCGCCGCTGTCGGTGTAGCTGCCGATGTAATACGCGCCGAGACCGGCGCCCCAGGCGTTGCGCCGCCAGCTCACGTTGACCGACCCGCGCCATTTGGCGTTGCCGTTGGTCCAGCGCTGCTCGGTGCGGGCCGAGCCGGCGGAGGTGTAGGAGTGGAAATCGTTCAGGTAGGTCCAGTTGGTGTTGAGGGTGATGTTGCCGAGCGCGAGGCGCGGCAGACGGTAGCTCACGTCGAAATCGAAGCCGTTCACGAACTCTTCGGCCTTGTTGAAATACGAGGTGAGGATGCGGTCGATGGCGCCGACGGTGGCGCGCTGGTTGCCGGGGGTGCGGGTGGCGTTGTAGGCGGCGAAGGCGGCGGTGTCGGCGGCGGTCACGGGGAGACGCACGATGGACGGGTCACCCTGGTAAGCGGCGGTGCCGGAGCCGAGGTTGATTGCGCCGATGGCGGTGCCGGCGGCGAGCGCGGCTTGGGTGGCGGCCTGAAGCGCCGCGGTGTCATCCGGGATGCCGCCGCCGGAGGAGATGATGTTCTTGTGGCGGATTTCCCAGTAATCGACGCCGATGGAGAGGCCCTTGATGCGCGGGACTTCGACGACGATACCGGCGGAATTGCCGGTGGAGAGCTCGGGGGCCAGGTCGGGATTGCCCGAGGCCACGCTGCGGCGGTTCGACGGGCCGTCCGTCGTGAGACCGGTGACCGCGCTGCGATAGGTGTCGGTGCTGCCGGTGACGGTGCGGATGAGCGTGCCGGTGAAGAGCTGAGCGAGGTTGGGAGCGTGGAAGCCTTGGTTGTAGGAGGCACGAACCATCACCCAAGGAGCGGGACGCCAGTTGACCCCATACTTGGGCTTGGTGGTGCTGCCGAAATCGGTGTAGCTCTCGTAGCGAGCCGAAGCGGTGAGCTCGAGGGAGTGCACGAGGGGGAGCGTGAATTTGCCGCCGACGAGCGGCACGGCGGTCTCGAGGTAGGCTCCGGCGACGTGGCGGTTGCCGTGCGTGTCGGAGTTGGGCGAGAAGCCGAGAAAGTCGTTGGAGACGGGGTCGAGGCCGGAGTCGGCGGGATTCAGGCCGGCGAAGGGAGGACGGAAGTCGTCGTAGGTTTCGTAGCGGAACTCGCCGCCGAAGGCCGCGCCAATGCTGTTGCCGCCCCAGATGGGGAAGACGTCGCCGCTGGCGCGGAAGTCGCCGCTGCCGAGTTTGGTGATGCCGCTGCGGATAAACGAGGAGCGGAACGTGGAGGTGACGCTGTCGGGATTCTTGAAATCGCCGGTGACGGCGAGCGTGCCGTTTTGCACGGCGAAGGTGCGGGTGAAGGGGTTGAACGCTTTCGCGGAATCGGTCTGGTTGATCGCGGCGATGAGGAGGCTCTTTCGGCTGGGCCCTTCTTCGTTTTCGATGACGCGTCCGGTCGACCAGAGCAGGGCGGATTCCCACGTCCAGGTGTTGAAGAGTTTGCCGCGCAGGCCGGCGACGCCGCGGTAGACCGAGGTGTCGACCCAATCGGTGCGCGTGGCGAGATCGGTGAGTCGCTTGTTGGTGATGGAGACGGCGGAAGGCGTGCCGGTGAGGCGCGGGGTGCCGTCGGTATTGGGCGCGCCGGTGGTGGACCAGAACCGGTTACCGAAGGGATTGTAGGGGTTGGTGACCGGGACGATGACGAAGCCATCGGTGCTCTGCGTGATGCCGTCGGGCTCGCGGTAGGTGACGGAGTGGGCGCGATAGAGGCTGGCTTCGACGAACGCGGTCACGCGGTTGGTGAGATCGTATTCGGCGCTGGCGAAGGCGTTGGTGCGTTTGGAGGCGGGCTGGATGACGCGATAGGCGTTGTTGTTCCAATAGTAGTCGTGGGTCACCCCGGCGCGGCTGGGCGTCGCGGTGCCGAAGCTCACGCCGCCAGTGGCGTTGGGCTGGAGGAAGAAGATGCCGGAGGTCGCCGCGAGGGTGGCGGGGACGCCGGCGGGGCGGGCCCCGGCAAAGGAGCTCACGCCGCCAAAGGCATTCGTGCCCGTGACGGTGCCGAGGAGATAGTTGCCGAATTCGGTGGTGGCGGAGCGGAGGTTGAACGTGGTGTTCGTCGGGACGTTCCACGGGGCCGGAGCGCGGTAGCTGTTGTCGGCTTCGGCGGAGAACGCGCGATCGCGGGCATACATCGCCTCGCGGGTGTAGTAGTCGGCGGTGAACATCGCGCGGCCCTTGCCGCCGGCGAACTCGAGGCCGTGCGTGAGCGTGGTGCGGGACTCTTCGCCATCGTGGTATTTCGTCTGGCCGTAGCGGAAGGCGAGTTCAGTGCCGCGGAAATTCTTATTCGTGGTGTAGTTCACCACGCCGGCGACGGCATCGGTGCCGTAGACGGACGAGGCGCCGTCGCGGAGAATCTCGACCCGGGAGAGGCCGCGGTTGGGGAGTTGGTTGACGTTCGTCGAGAGCGTGGGGACGCCGGCCTCGCTCTGGCTGATCGGATGCGGCACGAGGCGGCGGCCGTTGAGCAGCATGAGCGTGTTGCTCGACGGAATGCCGCGCAGCGAGATGGAGGCGTTGTCACCGCGGGCAGTCGCACCGAGGGTCGCAGATTCGTTGCCGGGGAGGCCGGTGACCTGCGGCAGGGACGTCAAGAGATCGGAGGGCTGGGAAGCATCGCGGACCTCCATCTCGGCGGTGCCGAGGATGGTGACGGGGAGGGATTTTTCGATATCGAGGCGTCGGATGTTCGAACCGGTGACGGAGAACGCTTCGAGCTTGATGGTTTCGTCGTCCGGCGGTGGGACGGGCTTGGGCGCAGTCTGCGCGAAAGCGGTGGCGGTCAGCGCGAGGGCCAAGGCCGTTCGGAGTCGGGTGCGGTGGTTGGTCATAAAAGAGAGCATCGTTGAAGGGAGGAGGAGCCTGTGGGGATCACGGATAGAAGCAACAGCGTGAATCTGGCAAGGAAGGCCCCGGGCGGGCCTCGCTGCGCCGGGCTAGAAGTTCTTCGTGATCTGGGCGTAAAAGGTGCGGCCTTTGGCGGTGGTGCCAGCGCCGCGGCGGTAGCCGAAATCTTCATCGGCGAGCGGGGGCTCGATGTCGGTCACGTTGTTCACGCCGAGCCGGAAGGCCGTGCCGGCGAAAAGGCCGCCGCGACGCTGGCGCGGGATCGCGTAGTTCAGGTAGGCGCTGTGCGTGGCAAAGGGACTCACGAGGTAGCGGTAGCGCGTGACGTTGCCGGAATCGACGTAGACGGAGATGTAGTCGGGTTGGCCGAGCGCGTCGTAAATTTCCCTGGTCGTGGCCGTGCCGGTGTCGACATAGGCGCCGTAGTAGGTGGTGAACCAGCCGGCGGTCCAGCGGTCCTTGCGCCAGGTGGCGCCGATGTTGCCGCGAAAACGGGTGCGGCCGTCGCGGTTGATATTGTTCACCTTGGCGGCGCCGGGTTCGTCTTCGGTGTCGGACTGGAGGAGGTAAGCGGCATCTCCGCGCAGGGAGGCCTGGCCGAAACGGGTCTTGGGGAGGCGGAACTCGAAGCCGAGGTCGAGGCCCTGCACTTCGCGGCCGGCGAGGTTGACGTAGTCGGTGACGACGGACTTCACGCCGCCGACGGGCACGCGTTGTTGGGCGGCGGGGCGGG
>CAJAYO010000067.1 GCA_903948415.1 uncultured Opitutia bacterium
CGCCCCGCTTCATCGACCCCGATGAGCTCGGCGACGCCCTCAATCTGCTTGAGATCGAATCCGCGGAGTTGTCGGCGTTTGGCCATGCAGACGCCGAGTTAGCGGGCGCCCTTCGCGCGGCGCAAGCGCCGGAACGCCCGCGTGGCGCGATCGGTCCGCGGCGCGTCCACCTGGCCGGCAAACCGCCGCAAGGCCTCGGGGGTGGGGCGCGGGCTCCAGGGGCGGCAGGAAAAACGGCGCCGTTGCGGCCAGGCCGCCGCCCGCGCGCTTACCATTCCATCTTCGGTCCGGGTTCTTTCAGCGGCAACTCGTCGAGTTTCCCCGCCGCCGAGACCACCTCGTAAGCCGTGCGGAAATGCAGTTTGGCAAATTCGCCCAGCGACTTGACGCCGAATTGCTGGATCATCTGGTTCGCCTGCTCCTTCACGAGCGGGCCCGCGCCCTTCTGCAGTTTCGAGCCAAATTTTTTCGAAAGGAGGTTCATTTGCCGCACAAATTCCGCGCGCGCCACGACCGACGCCGCGGCGACCACCGGATCCGACTCGGCCTTGGTCCGCATTTTCAGCTCGAAGTCTTTCACGCCCTTCTTGGCGAGCTCGCGCTGCACGAGCGGTTGCTCCGTGAACTGGTCGAGCAGCCCCCACGGAACGTGTTTCGCCACCAGCGCCTGCTCCAGCGCGGTGGCGTGCTGCCACGCGAGGAGCCGGTTGAGGTTGGCTCCGGGACGCGACATCAGATCGTTGTATTTCGGCATGCCGCAGAAACACGTGCGCACCACGGCCCCCTTGGTCTCGCGGATGAGTTGGTCGAGCAGCAGAATTTTACCCTCCGTGATTTTTTTCGAGTCCTGCACGCCCGCTTTGCGCCAAGCTTCGATCGCCGACTTGTCCGCGATCACCGTCGCCGCGATCACGGGGCCGAAAAAGTCGCCCTTGCCGCTCTCGTCGAGCCCGGCGTGCGACTCAAACCAATCCGGGTGCAGCACCTCGTCGTAGCCGAGGGTGGCCGCGCCGAGCACATCGGGCTCCAGCACATCGCGCACAAAATCCTCCGTGCCCTTGCCCGCGATCACGACCTTGCCGCTCGTGTAGGCACTCACGTTGGTCTTGAGATGGTCGGCTTTGAAGGCGAAGCGCGTGTAGGCGACCTCGAACGGCGTCCACCCGCGCTCCACACAGATGGCGCGCAGTTTTTCCATCTGGGCGTCGTCGAGTTTGGCGGTGTAGGAGGCGAGCTTCTTGGGCGCTTCGGGCTCGTCGTTGAACTGCTTGGGCATGCCCCTAGATGGCCACAAACAACGCCGGGAGCACAAAGGGATTCTGCTTCGCCGCGACGGTCTTTTCCGCCTTGTGTGCCGTCGTGGCCAAAACCCTGATCGAACGACGCACCGAATTTCAGCACGCCCTCCGGGCGTGGTATCGCACCCACGCGCGTTCCCTCCCGTGGCGGGACGAGCCGTCGCTTTACAAAACCGTCGTGAGCGAATTCATGCTCCAGCAGACGCAGGTGAAAACCGTCCTCCCCTACCTTGCGCGCTGGCTCGCCGAGCTGCCCGATTTCCCCGCCCTCGCCGCCGCTCCGGAGGCCCGCGTGCTGAAACTCTGGGAGGGCCTCGGCTACTACTCCCGCGCCCGGAACCTCCACCGCCTGGCCCAACAAGTCGCCGCCTGGCCGACAATGAAACGCACCCCCGAGGCGTGGCGCGAACTCCCCGGCGTCGGCCCCTATACCTCGGCCGCGATCACGAGCATCTCGTTCGGCGCCCCGGCCGCCTGTGTCGACGGCAACGTCGTGCGCATCCTCGCCCGCCTCACCGCCGACGCCACGGACTTTCGCGACTCCGCCAGCGCATCGAAAAGCTTCACGCCGCTCGCCGAAGCCCTCCTGCCCGCCGCCTCACCCGGGGACCACAATCAGGCGATGATGGAATTGGGGGCGACGGTCTGCTTCCGCCACAATCCGCTTTGTCTCACGTGCCCCGTGCAGGCGTTCTGTGCGGCCGCGCGCCGCGGCGAGCCCGAAGCCTTTCCCCGGCTCGCCGCCAAACAAATGGAGCAACGGTCCGTGACGCGCGTGTGGTGCGAACACGAAGGAAACCTCCTCCTCCATCGCTCCGCCGCCGGCGCCCGCCGCTTCGCCAACATCCACGAGTTGCCCACCGCCGAACAGGCCGCGCTCGATCCCACTAGGGTCGCCCGCGGCGAACTGCTCGCGAAAAAACGCCGCGGCATCACCCGCTTTCAGATCACCGAATCGATTTATGCCGCCGCCGCGCCGCGCCGCCCCCTCCCGGCCGAACTCGTCTGGGTCTCGCTCGCCGAACTGGCCTCGCTGACGCTCTCCGGACCGCACCGCCGCTGGGTCGCGGAGATTGCGGCCAAACGCAACGCGTGATCCGCCCGGACTCGCCGCCGACTCGCCCGCCGCTCGTCCGCCGGCCGCCTACATCAGCGCCTCGACCCGCACCTTCGAGGACTTGACGTCCTCCAGCCCCACGCGGGGACTCAGTTCCAACGTGAGCAAATGCTCGGGCTTCCAAAATTCGCTCACCATCTTGAAGTCGATGTGCCCCGAACCGACCGGCTGGTGGTCGCTGCCCTTCGCATTCACATCGTGCAGGTGAAAACCGATCAACCGCGGCGCATTCTTCGCGAGGTGCTGCCGGTGATTGAGCAACCCCATGCCCTCCTTGATGTCGGCATGCCCGGTGTCGTGCCAATAGCCGATCGGGGCGGTGGGCGGTTGCCCCGCGATAAACTCCGCGTAGTCCGCATCGAGCGGCAGCTCTTCAAACTTTTCGCGGTTCTCCAGGCCGAGCTTGATCCCTTTCTGCGCCGCGTAGTCGTAAATCTCGTTCAGACTCGCCTTGGTCTGCTCCCAAAACGGGCCCATGCGTTTGCGCAGCTTCACGAGTGATTTCGCCACCAGCGCGGCATAGCCCCTGTCCGCCGGCGTGCGGCCCGCGTCGGGGTGGTCGCGCAGGTAGTTCCGGATATTGCGGGCCGGATTGAACCAGAAAAATGTCACGCTGCCGAGGTGACACACCAGCACGCGGGCTTTCACCTGCGCGGCGAAATCGATCGACCGCTTGGTGTGCCGCAACCACTGGTCGTGCTCCCGGTGCTCGCGCACGGACGGCTCGAACAGATTCGGCGCCGCCTGCACTACCCCCGTCGGCAGCGGGCAAAAATTATGCGTGGAAGACACTTTCACGACGCCTTCCTCCACCGCCTTGAGGATTCCCGGCACCAGGGTAATGCGGATGCCGTGGCTCAGCTCGACGTACTCGAACCCGAGGTGGGCCATTTCCCGCAACATCACGTAACCGTCGGTGTGACGGTGCGAACACCAGCTCGTGGAGAGAGAAAGGATGGGCTTCACGCGAATGTAGGGCGGAGACGACCCGGAGTGCCGGTAAGTTGCACGGTGAAAACGGCCTGCCCAAAAAAGAACCGCGCTACCTCGTGAAAGGTAGCGCGGTAAAATTCATCCCGGAAAATTCGGCCACCGGGGCGACGGGCGTCCGCCTTATTCGGCGTAGCGACGGCGCAGCATCTGGGTAAAGGCCTGGACCTTGTTCTTGCGGCGGCGCTTCTCGCAGGGCTTCTCGTAGTAGCGCTTCGCGCGGGTGCCTTTGATGATATTCTCGCGATCGAGCTTCTTCTTCATGCGGCGAAGCGCACGGTCGATGGGCTCATTCTTGCGGATTTTGATTTCGATGGACATGTGAGCGGACGTGTTGGTGAAAGGAAAAGCCGACAAATAGGCCAAGCCGTGCGCCGCTCGTCAATGGCTTTTTTCCCTTCTTGCACAGGACCGCCGTTGACGTTGCTTCAAGCCCTCTCCGTGCCGTCCGCCGACCAAAACTTCGTCCACCTCCACGTCCACTCCGACTACAGCCTGCTCGACGGCGCCTGCCGCATCGACCGGTTGATGGACCGTGCCGCCGAACTCGGCATGAAGGCCCTCGCCCTGACCGACCACGGCAACCTTTACGGCACCATCGAGTTCTACAACCAGGCGAAGGCCAAAGGCATCAAACCCCTCGTCGGTTGCGAGCTCTACTTGGTCGAGACGTCCCGCCTCGAAAAACACGGCCGCTCCGACGAGGACGGCAAGAGCATGTTTCACCTCGGCCTCCTCGCGAAAAACCTCACCGGCTACCAAAACCTCCTCAAGCTCGTCTCCGACGCCCATCTCAAGGGCTTTTACTACAAACCGCGCACCGATCTTGAGACCCTCGCGAAATACGCCCACGGCCTCATCGGCTTCACCGGCTGCCTCGCGTCCCTCGTCCCCCAACACCTGCTCCACGACCGCTACGAGGAGGCCCGGCAGGCCTGCGGCCGCTTCGTCGAAATTTTTGGCCGCGAAAATTATTTCGTCGAAATCCAGGACCACGGCATCCCCGAGCAGCTCAAAATCATCCCCGGCCTGCTCAAGCTCGCCGAAGAATTCAACCTGAAGGTCATCGCCACCAACGACGTTCACTACGTCCGCAAGCACGATTCCGGCCCGCACGACGCGATGCTCTGCATCCAGACCGGCGCGAAGATCGACGACGAGAAACGCATGCGTTTCACCGGCCAGGAATTCTATCTGAAGTCCCGCGACGAGATGGCGAAAATTTTCGCCGAGGTCCCGGAGTCCGTGACCAACACCCAGCTCGTCGCCGAAATGTGCGACCTCACGATCCCGTTTCCGAAGGGCAGCGAGCGGTATCCGAAATACCCCCTCACCCCGGAAATCACCGCCCGCACCGACCGCGCCGGCTACCTCCGCGAACTCTGCCTCATCGGCCTCCGCCACCGCTACGGCTTCGACGCCGCGGCGCCGGAACAATTCGCCGACCCGGCCCTCGCCAAAACCCTCGTCGAACGCGTCGACTACGAACTCAGCATCATCGGCAAGACCGGCTTCATCGACTACTTCCTCGTCGTCTGGGATTTCATCGACTGGGCGCGTAAACAAAACATCCCCGTCGGCCCCGGACGCGGTTCCGGCGCCGGCTGCATCGTCGCCTATCTCCTCGGCATCACCAACCTCGACCCGCTGCGCTTCAAACTCCTCTTCGAACGCTTCCTGAATCCCGAGCGCGTCTCCCCGCCCGACTTCGACATTGATTTCTGCATGCGCCGCCGCGGCGAGGTCATCGACTACGTCCGCCAAAAATACGGCAACGATTGCGTCGCGAACATCATCACCTACGGCACACTCGGCGCGAAGATGGTCATCCGCGACGTCTCGCGCGTCCACAATCTCCCCTACGCGGACGCCGACCGGCTCGCGAAGATGATCCCCGACGAGCTCAACATCACGCTCGAATCCGCCCGCGAGAAATCCGAGGAGCTCCGCAACGAGGTCTCCCGCAATCCGGTCGCCAAACGCATCTTCGACCAGGCGCTCGTCCTCGAGGGCATGGTCCGCAACACCGGCAAACACGCCGCCGGCATCATCATCACCGACCGCCCGCTCGACGAGTTCGTCCCGCTCACCGAGCAGGAAGGCGACGTCACCGTGCAGTTCGACATGAACGCCGTCGGTAAACTCGGCCTGCTGAAGATGGACTTCCTCGGCCTGAAGACGCTGACCGTCATCGCCGATGCCGTCGAAAACATCCGCCGCACCGCCGACCCCAAGTTCGACATCGAGACCATCTCGCTTGAGGACGCGAAGACCTTCGCGCTCCTCAATTCGGGCCGCACCACCGGCGTGTTCCAGCTGGAGTCCGGCGGCATGCAAAATCTCTGCCGCCAGATCGGCCTCTCCTCGATCGACGAAATCGTCGCGCTCATCGCCCTCTACCGGCCCGGCCCGATGGAGTGGATCCCCGACTACGTCCGCGGCAAGAAAGACCCCGCCACGGTCAAGTTTCCCCACAAGCTCCTCGAGGACGTCTGCCGTGAGACCTACGGCATCATGGTCTATCAGGAGCAGGTCATGGAGGCCGCCAAAGTCATCGCCGGCTACTCCCTCGGCGGCGCCGACATGCTCCGCCGCGCCATGGGCAAAAAGGACGAAAAGGCGATGGCCGCCGAACGCGTGAAATTCGTCGAGGGCGCGAAACGCGTGAATGCCATCGAAGCCAAGATCGCCGACTCGATCTTCGATATTCTCAACAAATTCGCCGGTTACGGTTTCAACAAATCCCACTCCGCCGCCTACGCGATCCTCAGCTACCAGACCGGTTACCTGAAGGCCAACTACCCCGTCCAGTTCATGGCCGCCATGCTCAGCTCCGAGCTCGGCAACTCCGAAAAAGTCTCCCACTTCGTCGCCGAGTGCGAGGCGATGGGGCTCAAGGTCCTCGGCCCCGACGTCAACGAATCGCGCGAAATGTTCACCCCCGTCGCCGACAAGATCCGCTTCGGCCTCGCCGGCGTCAAAGGCGTCGGCGAACTCGCCGCCCAAAAGATCATCGCCGAACGCGACGCCCACGGCCCGTTCAAGGACTTCGACGACATGGTCGCCCGCGTCGACGGCCGCGCCATTAACAAGCGCGTGCTCGAACACCTCTCGAAGACCGGCGCCTTCGATTTCAGCGGCGCCTCGCGCAAGAAACTCTTCGACGGCATCGACGCCGCCATGTCCGCCGTCGCCGCCAACGCCCGCGACAAGGCCGCCGGCCAGAACACGTTTCTCGACATGCTCGCCGAGGACAAACCCGCGAAGAAAACCGCGGCCCCCGCCCCCGCCCGGCGCGCCGGCCAGGTCGCCGCGATCGCCGAAGCGACCGACGATTTCACGTCCGCCGAACGCCTCGTCTTCGAAAAGGAACTCCTCGGTTTCTACGTCTCCGGCCACCCGATGAACGCCTACGCGGGACTGGCCGACGCCCTCGATTCGTTCCCGATCGAGGCGCTGCTCCTCCAGCCCGACCGCACCGAATTCCGCCTCGGCGGCATCGTCAGCAACATCGCGAAGCGCCTCTCGAAAAAAGACAACCGCCCCTGGGCCTCCTTCACCCTCGCCACGAAGACCGCCTCCGTCGGGCTCAACATGTTCGCCGACGGCTTTGCCAACTACGGCACCCTCCTCACCGACAACGCCACCATCGTCGTGTCGGGCAACATCCTCGTCGGCACCGAGGGCCCGCGGATCAACGTCAAGGAGGCGTCCGCGCTCGACAACTACGTTTCGGCCCACGTCAAGAAAGTCACCTGGCTGCTCCATCCCGCGCACCGCGAGCTGCCGGCGTTTCTCCGCCTGCTCCGCGACACGCTCAACAAACAGGGCGGCGACACCCGCGTGGAATTCGGCTTCCTCTTCGAAGACCGCGTGGCGTCGATCGCCGAAGTGAGCGGAGCGCTCTCGTGGAAACTCAACGCCCCGGCGTTCCAGGCGCTCCGGGCCCACCCCGCCGTCGCCGGCGTCCAGATCGAAACTAAGCGCCTCGAGCTCAAGCAGGACCGCAAATGGTCGAAGCGCGCGTAGCCTTTTCGTCCATCCCCCCAGCCGGAATTCCCGCCCGGGGCGGCCCCCGGTCACGTTCCCGTTGACTGCAGCGCGGCCGTTCGGGCTGCGGGGACAAACCGCCGGGCTGACGATCATGCCTTCACCGGGCCGCCCCCCGGCGAATTCCTGCACCTGCACGCCGGCGATGTCCGTCCCGCGCCAGGGCGCGTCGTCCGGCCCGCCCAGCGGCTGCACGGGCGCCCGCAGCGGCTGCAAAAGCCACCGTCGACCCGCCCCAGCGCGACCCGGAGGCGTGCGGGCAGCCCGACGCGCGTGCGGCGCACGAACCCGGCCGCGTGGTCCACCCCGGCCGCGTCGCCGCACCGCAGCCAGAAGTTGGCGGTGAGCCGGCCCTCGGCCAGCGCGGCGACCTGCGGCTCACCCGTTAGAATCAGCCCGCCCCGGTTGCCGCGGACGGCGTCGACGCGCTCGCCGAGGGGAAAAAAAACGGACCCTCCGACCGCGTGATCTCCGACATCGTCATGCCCGACGACGCCCCCACCCCGGCGCGGGCGCATCTCAGTTTCTTGCCGCGCGCACTTTGCCCGGGGTGGGCCGTGCGCTCCGCGCGCGGCTCCGCAGGCCAAGCCTCTCTCTGCAAAGCACCGCCCGCGGAGCGGCCGGCCCGCCTCGGTCTGGGCCCACCCCGGGCGGTGTTTGCTGGAAACTGAGATATGCCCCCGCCCCCGGCGCCCCGCGCGGATCACCCCCGCGCGGATTAGCCGCTTCCCTTCTCCGCGCTCCCGTGTTCGGCTGTGCTCGCATGCCCGATCAAGCCATCCTCAACCACGCCGCGCAGATCCTCGCCGCGATTGCCGCCGACCAGCGCGCCGACACCGCGTTGCGCTTTTACTTCGAGGGGCACCGCTATCTCCAGCCGCCGGCCAAGCGCCTGATCAGCCACACCGTCTTCGTCTATTTCCGCTGGTTCTCCTGGCTCAACCCGAAGGATGCCCCGCAGAAACGCCTCGAGCACGCCATGGCCATGCACGAGCGCTTCCTCGCCGACCCCAAATCCGTCAAAGCCGAAACCCTCGCCGTCCGCGCCGTCCCCGCGTGGCTCGCCGCCGAGATGGACCTGCCGCACGACTACCTGCGCCAACTCCAGCGCGACCCCGCCCTCTGGCTCCGCGCCCGTCCCGGCCAACGCGATACGCTCGCCAAATCCCTTTTCGCCTGCGAGCCCAGCGACCGCGCCCCCGACGCCCTCCGCTTCACCGGCGTGCAGGACCTGTTCAAGACCGAGCAGTTCAAGACCGGCGAATTCGAAATCCAGGACCTCGCCTCGCAGCTCGTCGGCGTCGCCGCCGCCCCCGTCCCCGGCGAAAACTGGTGGGACGCGTGCGCCGGCGAGGGCGGCAAGACGCTCCATCTCTGCGACCTCATGAAAAACAAGGGCGTCGTCTGGGCCACCGACCGCAACGAACGCCGCATCGACACCCTGAAACGCCGCGCCGCCCGCGCCAAACTGTTCAACTACCGCACCGATTTCTGGGACGGCGGTTCCCGCCTCCCGACGAAGGCCAAATTCGACGGCATTCTCCTCGACGCCCCCTGCAGCGGCGTCGGCACCTGGCAACGCAATCCGCACGCCCGCTGGACCACCACCCCCGAAGACGTCCGCGAACTCTCCGTCACGCAGCTCGCGCTCCTCAACAACCTCGCCGGCTCCCTCAAACCGGGCGGCCGCCTCATCTACTCCGTCTGCACCCTGACCCGCTCCGAGACGACCGCCGTCGCCGACGCCTTCGCCGCCGCGCATCCCGAACTGGAACCCCTCGCCTTGGCGATCTCGCCCGCCGACGCCGCCGACCCCTCGCGCATTTTCCTCTGGCCCCACGAGCTCAACGCCAACGGCATGTTCATCGCCGCGTGGAAAAAGAAAAAATAACGGCCGCCACCGTCCGCGCCGATTTCAACGACCTGATCGCGGTCGTCCACTACACCCGCGCGGCGCACGAACTCGGCCTCTGGGCGTCGGAGCGTAAACTGATCCGCCGCTTCTTCCCCGACCACGCCGCCCCGCTCCTCGAAGCCGGGTGCGGCGCCGGCCGCGTGACGCTGGGCCTCTGGGCCCTCGGCTACCGCCACCTCACCGCCTTCGACTTCGCCGAGGAACTCGTCGACCAGGCCCGCAGTCTCGCCGCCGAACGCGGCGCCGACACCGGCCCCCACCCCCTGCGTTTCCTTCACGCCGACGCCACCCAACTCCCCGCCGATCTCGGCCCTTTGTTAAATGACGTCGCGGCGGGACCGCGTTCACCAGGCCCCGGAATCGCCCCCTCCGCCCATCTCCCGACATCTCCCACACCCCCGGAGCCAGCCACGCGTGGAGCGGCATCGCGGCGGCCCTCCCGCCAACCCGCCGGCCGCCCCGCCGCTGCGGCGAAAGCCCGCGCCACCGCCCGGGCCCCGGCCGTAAGGTCACCTCCGCCCGGTGCCCCGGCGCACCGCTCCGCACCGGACACGCGCTTCGCCGGTGCGCTCTTCATGTTCAACGGCCTCATGCAGATTCCCGGACGCGCCCACCGTCGCTCGGCCCTGCGCGAATTGCACCGCGTCTGCGCTCCGGGTGCGCCGCTCCTCTTCACCACCCACGACCGCGATGCCTCGCCCACCGAGCGGGCGCAGTGGCGGCTCGAAACCCTGCGCTGGACGCGCGGCGACCAGGACCCTCGCCTCCTCGAATTCGGCGACCGCTACTTCGAAGAGGCCGGCGTCGGCCGCACGTTCATGCATCTGCCGGACCGCGCCGAAATCCTCGCGGATCTCGCCGCCACCGGCTGGGTGCATGAATTCGACGCCATGCGCTCGGAGGTCTCCCGCGAAGCGCGCGCGGTCCTCGACTTCTCCGATGCGTGTCGTTTCTGGGTCGCCCGCCGCGCCTGAGTTCATCGGCCCACCAGCCCACTCGCCCCCATGCAACACCTCGCCCTTGCCCTCCTGGCCCTGCTCCTCACCGGCCCCGTCTGCGCCGCGCCCGAATATCCGCAGATGGGCCCCGATCTTTACGACCCCAAAGCCGACGGCTCCCCCCAAATCGCCTCGGCCCTCGCGCGCGCCACATCCGGCAACAAACGCGTGCTCCTCGTCTTCGGCGCCAATTGGTGCATCTGGTGCCGGCGGCTCCACACCACGTTTGCCGGCGAACCCTCCGTCGCGAAAGCCTTGGACGCCGGCTTCGAAGTCGTGCTCCTCGACGTCAACACCCGCAACGGCTCGAAGCGCAACGCCGCCGTCAACGAGCGTTACGGCAACCCCATCGCCCACGGCCTGCCCGTCCTCGTCGTGCTCGATGCCGCGGGCAAGAAACTCACCACCCAGGAAACCGGCGCACTGGAGGACGGCGCCAAGCACAGTCCCGAAAAAATCCGCGCCTTTCTGGCGAAGTGGGCCCCGCCACCGCGGTAACGCCCGCGCGGTCCGCGCCTCCCCGGCGCACGCGGGCGGGCCGCGCCTCCCCGGCCCGCGCCCGCCGCCGCCGTTGCCTCAGAAGCCCGTCTGCAACGACAAGGACACCCGGCTCGCGAGTTTCTCCCCGCTGCGGATGTCGCCCGTGTAACCCAGCGACGCGCTCCAGTTTTTCGCAAAGAACAGCGTCGCGGCACCGCCGAGTTCGAATCCGCTGCCGTCGCCGTCCTCGACGCTGATCGTCGTCGTCCGGGTGAAATTATTCGTCAGCTTGCCCGAGACGCTGCGGTTCTTGCTCGTCATCTCGCCGTGCCACGCGGCGCGGAAATCGAAATGCCACGCGCGCTCCGCCAGCTTGGCATCGGTGCCGAGGTCGACCCCGACGCTGCCCGTCGAACTTTTCGCCGTCTGCCCGTCAAACTCCATCGCGACCATCGGCACGTCTTTTTCCGTGTAGCCCGCCAGTTTGACCCGTTCGGTGCGCAAGCCGGCCCACGGCCGGAAAGCGAGGCCCGCGTTCTCCCCATTCCACATCGCCTTCACTCCCGCACCCCAGTGCGAGCCGCTGGTCTTCCCGTTCGTCTGGAAACCGGCAAACCCGGAGGTGCGATGGATCCCCTTCACGTCGAGCGTGCCGTAGTCGGCATCAAAGGCCAGTGACACCGGCCCGCCGCGCCACACGCCGTAAGCGCGGCCGGTGAGATCCTCCATCGCGTAGTTGCCGCCCGCGGCGCTGAGCTTCGCGTTCAGCCGGCCGCGATTGAGGGCCGCCCCGGCGAGGAAACCGTCGCTCACCCGCATGTCGGCGCCCGCGGTCACCACCTGGGCCGTGTACGAAAACTTTTTCCGCCACCCGTCCGCCGCGCGGTTGCCGTCGCCGTAGTTGAACGAGGCGTAGGCATCGGCCCGGCCGGTCGCGCGCGTCGTCGTCGCGAGCTGTCCGATCCGCGTATCCAATGCAGCCGACTGCAGCGACTGCAAGGCCAGCGCCGCCCCGCCGAGTGTCGCCGTAAAACCGATCACCGGCTCCGGGTTCAGCGTTTCGAGAAGCGCATTCGCCAGCAACGCGTGCGTCTTCGCCGTCGGGTGGATGTCGTCGAAGAACACGTAATTGTTCGGATCGCCGCCGCCGCCGGCGGCCGTGGGCGCGATGACGAACGACGTGACGTTGGTGTAGCCGAGCGCCTTGTAATCGAGCACGATCCGGTCCACCGCGCTCTGCAGATCGAGGTAGACGAGATTGACGTCCGCCGCCGCCGCTCCGCCCGCGATGGTCCGCAGCCGGCTCGTCAGTTCGTTGTTGAACGCCGTGCTGGCCCGCAACCCGAAGGCCGTGCCCGTGCTGCCCGCCGCCACCGACCGCGGCGTCGCGCCGAGGTTGGGCAGGCCGCCGACGACGATGTTTTTCGCGCCGAGGCCGACCAGGGTCTGCACGCCGCCCGCCACCGTGACGGCCGCGTTGGCGCCCGCCGTGTCGATGTTGGCCGGATTCGTGGCCGTCGTCGGCGTCGTGAGCACCGGAATCAAATCGTTCGCGCCAAACAGCACCGTGAACAAATCCGTCTTCGCCGGAGCGATCGCCCGGGCTTGGAACAACCCGAGTTGGACCGCCATCGCTGGCGGCAACGGGCTCGATCCGCCGGCGGTCGCGCCGCCGAACGCAAAGTTCAGACTGCTCTTCACGGTGGAAGGAGCGGTCACGGTCAGCGCCAGAGTGTTGCCGAGCAGTTCGCTGAACACGCGGCCGTTGGAAAACCGGCCCTGGAAATACGGCGGAGGCGGATTCGGCGCGCCCAGCGCACTCGTCGCCGCAAAAATATTACCGCTGTCGCTCAGGCTGTCGCCAAACGTGTATTGGTTCGTAAAAGTGCGGTTCTGGGCGAACGCGGAAGCCGCGAGCGCGAGCATGGCCACAGCGGCTCCGCCGCGATTCAGGAGGGTTTTCATGGAAGGGGTTGAAGGGTTTACTGCCCCCCAACGAAAGGACCCCGACGCCCGGGAGCAAGCCGCAAGGCGGGCCGCCGCGCCGCCCCTTCGCCAGACTTGCCCCGCACCCCGCCGCCTGTAACTTCGCCGCTTCATGTTGGCCGAACTCAACGATCGGACGTGGCTGTGGGCCGCGGCGGGATTTTACCTCGTCGGCTTCGTGCTGGGCACCTGGTCGCTGCTGCGCGGCGGCCGGCCCTCGGGCGCCGGAATGTATGTCCTGATCGCGGCGGGCTACGCCCTGCAACTCATCGGCCTCGGCCTCCGCGGCCGCGCCGTCGGGGGCTGTCCGCTGGGCAACAATCTCGAAATTTACCAGTTCACCGCCTGGTCCGCGATCACGCTCTACCTCGTGATCGGCGTCACCTTCCGCACCAGCCTGCTCGGCTATTTCACGTCCTGCCTCGCCGCCGCCCTCACCGTCGTCTCCCTCGCCCTCCCTTCCTGGGATCCCGCCCTGCGCATCCGGATCTTCGGCAATAATCACTGGATCGAACTCCACGCGGCCCTCGCGGTGTTCAGCTACGGCGTCTTTGGCCTGCTCGCCCTGACCTCAATCATGTTTCTGGCGCGCAACCACTCGCTGAAATCCAAGCAACTCGACGGCTGGGTCTCCTTTTTGCCCTCCATTCTCGACCTCGACCACATCGGCGTGCGCCTGCTCGGCATGGGCGTGGGGATTCTCGGCGTCTCGCTCGCCGTGGCCTCGGTCTACTGGCTGCGCGACACCGACAGCGCGAATTTCTTGAAAATCATCTCCACGGTCTCCGTCTGGGCGGCCTACGCCGTCGCCCTCGGTCTTCGCCTCAGCGGACGGCTGTTGGCCCGGCGTTTCGCCTGGACCTGCCTCCTCTTGTTTCCCTTGGCGCTGCTGTCGCTGCAGGTCGTCAACGACCCCCGCCCACCCGCCGCCG
>CAJAYO010000068.1 GCA_903948415.1 uncultured Opitutia bacterium
AGGGAGAGGGGGAGGGAGGGTGGAGGCGGGGGCGGGGGTGTCGAGACTGATGCTCCGCCGGTATCACTGGATTGAAAAAGAGTATTTTCCGGTATGGTGATTTTCGGGTAGCCTAGGCGGGTTCGATTTCCTCACGCTCGGTCCCTTTCACCTTCACTTTCCCTTTCACTTCTCCGCCATGCCCAAATCACTCTTCGAAAAAGTCTGGGACGCCCACGCGGTCCGCACGCTGGCCAACGGCCAGACCCAGCTCCTCATCGGCACGCACCTCATCCACGAGGTGACGAGCCCGCAGGCCTTCGGGATGTTGCGCGATCTCGGGTTGCAGGTCCTCATGCCGCACCGGACGTTTGCGACGGTGGACCACATCGTCCCGACCAACGAGCTGGTCGAGCCCTATAAGGATCCGCTCGCGCAGGCGATGATGGACGAATTGCGCAAGAACTGCGCGCAGTTTGGCGTCACGTTTTTCGACCGCGCGAGCGGCAAGCAGGGGATCGTGCACATCGTCGGGCCCGAGCAGGGCATCACCCAGCCCGGCACGACGATCGCCTGCGGCGATTCGCATACGAGCACGCACGGGGCGTTTGGCGCGATCGCGTTTGGCATCGGCACGAGCCAGGTGCGTGACGTGCTCGCGACGCAGACGATGGCGCTGGGCGCGCTGAAGGTCCGCCGCATCGAGGTGAACGGTAAGCTGCGCGCGGGCGTCTACGCCAAGGACGTCATTCTGCACATCATCCGCCTGCTCGGGGTGAACGGCGGCACGGGTTTCGCCTACGAGTATGCCGGGTCGGTGTTCGACGGCTTCTCGATGGAAGAGCGCATGACGGTGTGCAACATGTCCATCGAGGGCGGGGCGCGCGCCGGCTACGTCAATCCCGACGAGACGACCTTCGCTTATTTGAAGGGTCGTCCTTATTCGCCGAAGGGCGCGCAGTGGGACGCCGAGGTGGCGAACTGGCAGAGCTTCGCGAGCGACCCGGGCTGCCGTTACGACGACGTCGTCAAGATCGACGCCGCGGACATCGCGCCGACCGTCACGTGGGGCATCAATCCGGGCCAGGGCGTCGCGATCACCGAGAACATTCCCGATCCGGCGAAAGCCACTTCGGACGACGAACGGGCCGGCATCATCGAGGCCCTCGCCTACATGAAGCTGCCCGCCGGCGCGCCGATCAAGGGCACGAAGATCAACGTGGCGTTTCTCGGTTCCTGCACCAACGGCCGCCTCTCGGATTTCCAGGAGGTCGCCAGATACATCAAGGGCCGCAAAGTCGCGCCGGGGGTGCGGGCGATCGCCGTGCCGGGTTCGCAGATCGTCGCGCTCCAGTGCGAGAAGCTCGGCCTCGACAAGATTCTGGCCGAGGCCGGCTTTGAATGGCGCGCGGCGGGTTGCTCGATGTGCCTTGCGATGAATCCCGACAAGCTGATCGGCGACGAGCTGTGTGCGTCGTCTTCGAACCGCAATTTCAAGGGCCGCCAAGGCTCCATCACGGGTCGTACCGTGTTGATGAGTCCGGTCATGGTGGCTGCGGCGGCCGTCACCGGCGCAGTCGCGGATGCCCGCGAAGTCTTCGCCGTCAGCTGACGGCGAAGACCGTTGAAGCCGGACGGTGAAGTTTAGGATCCGAAAAGCGGACCTCGCCTTACCTCCGGCCCACGCCCTCTCACTTAAACTTCTCACTTAAACTTTTCCGTCATGGCTCTCGCAAAAATCACCTCCGTCTCCGGTCGCGGCGTTTACGTCCCCGGCAACGACATCGACACCGACCGCATCATCCCTGCGCGCTTCATGAAGTGCGTGGTGTTCGACGGGCTCGGCGAATTTCTTTTCTACGACGTGCGCCACACGCCGGAGGGCGTGCCCACGGGCCACCCGCTCGACAAGCCGGAGCACAAGGGAGCGCAGATTCTGTTTTCGGGCGCGAACTTTGGCTGCGGGTCCTCCCGGGAACACGCGCCGCAGGCGATCCACAAGGCGGGGTTCCGCGCCGTCGTGGCCGAAAATTTCGCGGAGATTTTCTTCGGCAATTCCACCACGCTCGGGATTCCGTGCGTGAACGCCACGCGGGAAGACATCGCCAAGGTCGCCGCCGCCATCGAGCGGAACCCGGCGATCGAGGTCACGGTGGACGTCGCGGCGCTGGAGGTCCGTTTCGGAGCCGAAAAGATCGCGATCACCCAGCGCCAGTCGGCCCGCGATGCGTTGGTCAACGGGCGGTGGGACGCGATCGGCGAGCTGATCGACGGTCTGCCGGCGGTGAAAACGACGGCGGCGAAGCTCCCGTATTTGGCGGCCTGAGCGGGGCGAAGGGGCGGTGACCCGGCCGCGTGGGGGGAGCGGGGGTGCTGGAGAAAGCGCCCCTCCGGCCGGACGCAGCGCCAGGGAGCACGAGCCCGTGTTACTATTTTCGAACTTTTGCTCGGCGTGGGCGTCGGACCGGTTCACATTCACCCAACATGTTTTTCGCCATGATCGAAGTCTTCAAGGGAGCCGGTATCCTCATCTATCCGCTGGGCATTTGCTCGGTGGGAGCGGTCTTCATCATTTGTGAGCGGGCGTATGCGTTGCGCAAGGCGGCGGTGATGCCGGAGGACCTCGTCGACGCGGTGGTGGCTGGGAAACCGTTGGTGGGCGGGCGACACACGGTGCTCGCGCGCATCGTCGAGTTTGCGGAGCAGCACCGCAACGACGAGGGGGCCGTGAAGGCGTTCGCCCGGCTGGAGATCAACCGGATGGAGCGCGGGGTGCCGTATTTGGACGTCATTTACGCGGCGGCGCCGCTGATCGGACTCACCGGCACGGTGACGGGTTTGCTGGAGGTATTTTCGCAGATTTCGCCCGATACGGGATTGCCGGACCCGGTGAAGTTCACGAGCGGGGTGGCGCTGGCGTTGTCGGCGACGGTGCTGGGTCTCACCATCGCGATCCCGTCGCTCGTCGGGAGCGGTTACCTGCAGCGGAAGATTGAGAATTACGCGGCCCAGCTCGACGTGCTGTTGGAGCGGATTCTGCAACGCACGCGCTGATGAGCAGTCTCTATCGCAAGCGCCGCAAGCGGCCGGAGCTGAATCTCGTGGCGTTGATCGACGTGCTCGTGATGCTGATTTTTTTCGCGTTCGTGACGATGCAGTTCAAGTCGGCGGCGACGCTGAACATCACGTTGCCGAAGGTGGAGACGGCGGGGAAGAACGAGTTCAAAGGCACGGTGACGATCAGCATCGACAAGGACGGATCGATTTCCTTCTCCACGACGCCGGCGAACAACCGCACGGTGACCGATGCGGAACTGATCACGCTGCTGGAGCAGGTGAAGAAGGTGGACCGGGACATTCCGGTGCTGATCAAGGCGGACGAGACGACGCAGTTGAAGAAGCTGGCGTTCGTGATGGATGCGTGCCGGAGGACAGGGCTGAACAAGTTCTCGCTGCAGTCGCGGTAGGCGTGCCCGGGTGCGCGATTGCATCGCCTGCACGCAGGCGCCTACAGTCGGAGCATGAAAATCGTTCTGACAGGGGTGACGCGCGGACTCGGCCGGGCTTTGGCGGAGGAGTTTATCAAGGGCGGGCACACGGTGATCGGGTGCGGGCGCTCGGGGGACGCGATTTTCGATCTGCGGATGACGCACGGGGCGCCGCACGATTTTTCGGTGCTCGA
>CAJAYO010000069.1 GCA_903948415.1 uncultured Opitutia bacterium
CATACGCCCGTCGCTCACAATCAACCAAAACCCGCCGGGCTTCAGCCGCTCCCATGCCGCCGTCGCGCCCGTCACGCGCTCCGCGTCATGGCCCGGCGATTTGCGCACGGCTCGGAGTTGCAGGGCGGCAACCGGTTGATCTTCGCTGGCGAGGACGTTCACCGGACCGGCCCGTTGCCCCCCTCGCGCGCTGCGCGCAACTCCCCGCCCACGCCTTCACGCCGCAGAAAAAAACCGGCCGCCTCCGGGGAAAAGCAATTGCGCCCCATCCGGAAATTTCAGTTGAGCGCGCGTCCCGCCGCGACTCTGCTCTCGCCGTTCCTTAGTAACCACCCGGTCCGGCGCCGCCGCCGACCGTCCGACCTCACCAACCCTCCTCCGCTCCGGTCCGCGTCAGCGCCCCTGCCGCCTTCTCGCTCGCCGCACCGGAGCCCAAACCCCGGCCCCCTCCGCCCCCGTCATGAAATTCCTCCCTGCGCTTTCCCTCCTCCTCCGACGCGGCGTTGCGCTCGCCGGCCTCGCCCTTGCCACCGCCGCGCTCACCGCCCAAAGCCCCGCCACCGGCACCATCGAGGGCCGCATCTTCGACCCCGCCCGCAACAACTACCTCGAACGCGCCCGCGTCACCCTCGAGGGCACCGCGCTGGAAACCTTCACCGACGAGACCGGCCAATACCGCTTCACCAACGTCCCCGCCGGCACCGCGCGCGTAAAAGTTTTCTTCACCGGCCTCGCCCCCTATGCCGCCGCCGTCCCCGTCACCGCCGGCCAGGTCGCCCAGCACGACATCACGCTCGCCGCGACCGCCTCCGCCCCGCGCAAGCCCGGCGCCCCCGCCGGCGACGTCGTCACGCTCTCCGACTTCGTCGTCTCCACCTCGAAGGAAATGGACGGCGCCGCCATCGCCATCAACGAACAGCGTTTCGCCCGCACCATCATGAACGTCGTCGCCGCCGACGAATTCGGCACCGTCGTCGACGGCACGCCCGGCGAGGTCATGAAATTCCTCCCCGGCATCACCATGGACTACAGCGCCGGCGAGGCCCGCACCATCTCCATGAACGGCGTCCCGGCCGCCAACGTCCCCATCACCGTCGGCGGCTTCGACCTCGCCAGCGCCGCCGGCAACGGCACCGGCCGCGTCACCAATCTCGACCAGTTCTCCGTCAACAGCATCTCGCGCATCGAGGTCCACCACTCGCCCACGCCTGAGTCGACCGGCTCCGCCCTCGCCGGCTCCGTCAACATGGTCCCGCGCTCCGCCTTCGAACGCTCCCGCCCCAGCACCACCGCCAGCGTCTTCCTCACTCTCAAGGACGGCGACCGCAGCTTCCACAAGACCGCCGGTCCCCTCAACGAGCCCACCCGCAAGGTCACGCCCGGCTTCAACTTCTCCGCCGTCGTCCCGGTTAACAAAAAATTCGGCTTCACCCTCTCCGGCAACCACGTCGACCAATACTCCTACGAAGACGTCGCCACCAGCACCTGGCGCGGCAACGGCCAGGCCACCGGCGTCGCCGCCACCGCCCTCAACGGCCGGCCCGACACCACGCCCGACCGCCCCTACCTCACCGACTTCGCCCTGCGCGACATC
>CAJAYO010000070.1 GCA_903948415.1 uncultured Opitutia bacterium
CCTCGCCGATCCCCGCTACGAGGACCGCGGGCTCGCCCTCCGCACCTTTCTCTTCCTGCACGGCTTCACCCGCACGCCGCCGCCCGAAGCCCTCGGCGCCCTCGCCGCCGCCCTCGCCCGCGAATTCGCCCGCTGGGAAAAAATGTTCCCGCCCGGCCCGTCGCCTTCACTTTAAACTTTGGACTTCAACCGGCGCCGCCGCCGCCTTGGCCGCCCGAGCGGCGCACGTCCCGCACCACCGACTGCGGCCGCTGGTTCACCGCCAGAAACATCCGGCCGACATATTCGCCGATCAGCCCCAGCAGCACCAGCTGCGTGCCGGAAAAAATCAGCATCGCCGCCATCAGCCAACCCCAGCCCGTCGCCGGCCCTTGGTCGATCCACCACAGCCACGCGACCCCGGCCAGCGCCGCCATCCCCACCGCGGCAATGATCAGCCCCAGCACGGTCGCCACGCGCAGCGGCAACACGGAAAAATTGATCCACGCACTCAGCCACAGCCGCACCAACCGGCGCAACGTGTAGGTGCTCTCCCCCGCCACCCGCGCCTCGTGCCTCACGTCGATCGACCCGATGCGCTGCGTCACTTGGAGCAGTAGTCCGTCAATGTACGGATAGGGCCCTGCGTATCCGATCACCTGCTTCGCCACAAACGCGCTCACGCAGCGAAAGCTCGAGAGATAAAAACCCGGCGGCTTGTCCAGCGCCCAGTCGGTCATCCGATTCGTAAACCAACTCCCGAAATTGCGCCACACCGAGTGCTGCTTCACCGCGTAATGGCCAAACACGATATCGAGCCCCTCCTTTTTCGCGTGCTGCCACAACCGCACCGCTTCCGCCGGCGGATTCTGCCCGTCGTCGTCGAGATTCACCAGGTGCGCCCCGCGCGCGTTCCGCCAGCCCGTCAGCACCGCGTTGTGCTCCCCGAAATTCCGCGCGTGCTCCACATACGTGATCGGCACCCGCGCCTGCTTCACCAACTCCCGGCACACCTCCGCCGTCCCATCCGGACTCCCGTCGTTCACCAACACGATCTCGTGCCCGCCCTCGACCTTCAACGCCTCGATCGCCCGCACCACCGCACCGATGGTCTCGGCGCTGCGGTAAAGGGGTATGACAAAGCTCAGTGCGGGGTCCGGCATCGGCGACCATTAGTCGCCAAACCCCTCCGCGCCGCAAGAAAACCCTTCTGTCTTTTTTGTTAGCTGCGCGCCTTCGTCGACGCCGTTTACACGTAGTGCTTCAGCTCCTTGCGGTAATACGCCAGCGTCCGCTTCAGCGCCGTCCGCAAATCCGTCCGCGCCCGCCACCCCAGTTTCTTCCGGATCAGCCGGTCGTCCGCATAGTAGTCCCCGATATCGATCTTCTTCCGCTCGGCCGGAAAGGTTTTCACCACATAATAACCCCCGCCATTCAGCTCCACCAGCATCGCCGCCAGCCCTTCCAACGTCACCGCCGGCGGCCCGCCCAAATTGAACACCTCGCCCACCGCCTCGTCCTTCGCCGCCGCGAGCAAAAACGCCCCCACCGCATCGTCCACGTAGGTGAAATCCCGCAGCTGCTCGCCGCCCCACACTTCGATCGCCTCGCCTTCGACCAGCCGGCGGATCCACACCCCCACAAACGTCTGCCGCGCATCCTTCACCCGCATCCGCGGCCCGATCGTGTTCGTCAGCCGCAACGCCGTCGCCCGGATCCCGTGCACCCGCGAATACAGCAGGTGATACGACTCCCCCGCCAGCTTGTTGATGCCGTTCACGTCCACCGGCCGCACCGGGTGCTTCTCGTCCACCGGCAAATAATCCGGCTTCCCGTAAATCTGCCGCGTGCTCGCAAACACGATCCTCACCGCCGGATTGTGCACCCGGCACGCCTCGAGGATCGCCAGCTGCGCCCGCCCGTTGATGTCCAGGTCCGTCTGCGGATCCGTCATCGAATCCATGTGACTCGTCTGCCCCGCCAGATTGAACAGAAAATCCTGCCCCGCCACGAGCGCCGGCAGCTTCGGCCAGTCGCGCACATCCGCGACATGCACCTTCACCTGCCCCGCGAGCCCCGCCAGATTGCGCCGGTTGCCCCCGTATTCGGGAATCAGCGAGTCGACGACACTCACCGTCGCCCCGAGCCGCACCAGCTCCCGCGCGAGGTTCGAGCCGATAAAGCCCAGCCCGCCCGTGATGAGCACGCGCTTCCCCGCATACACCCGCCGCAAATTTTTCGTCTCAGCCATGTCCCACCAGCCAATACGCCCCCGTCCACCGCGCCACCCCAAAGTAGCGCCGGGTCTCCGACCGACCCTGAAAATCTTGGCCGCGGATGACGCAGCTTGCGCGGATAACACCTCCGTATCCCACCGTCTTGATCCGCGAAATCCGCGCAATCCGCGGTCAGGAAGTTCGACTGACGGCACAGCCCGCCCCTATCGCCGCACCGCGAACTCCAGCCCAAACACGCACAGCCCCAGCGGCCGCGTCTCCCCGCCCACCGCCCCCGGCCACGGCTGCGCCGACGTCAACGCCACCGTCGCCCCGCCCGGCGGCACGACGATCTCCGGAAACACCGTCTGCCCGCGCTGCCCGCCCAGATTCCGCGACCGGCCTTCGCCCGCCGCCCCGGCGCCCGCCTCCGGCGCCCCCGCCACCGCCAGCGTCACATCTCGCGCCCCGAGGCTCCACCCGTCGAGCGTGCACACGACCCGCAACGGCCACGCGTGCGCGTTCTCGATCCGCAGCGTCGCTTCCCCTTTCGTCCACCGCCAACGCGTCCCCGACTTCCCCTCGCTCTCCTCCTCATACCAGCCGTCGCCCACCGTCACGCGCGCAAAATCCCCGCCCCGCGTGTCGACGAGCGCCATCCCTTTCCCCACCGGCTTCCGCGCGCCTTCGGCCGGCTTCACCGCGATCATGCCGCCCTCCAGATCCCACTCGCCCTTCAACGCCGTGTGCCAGCGCCCTTCGTAGGTATCCGTCAAAAAATACTGCGGCTTCTTCAGCAAAAAGGCGTTCGCCCACAGGCGCGACCACATGTCCGGCAACAACACATTCACCGACGCCACGTCGGCCATCGCCTCGATCTTCCGCACTTCCCGCCATCCGCCGTCGACCCTCAGCGGCGCCGCCGCCATCCGCCAGGCGATCATGCCCGTGCCGACCACGTTGCCCAGCAACACCGCCCCCGCGACCCCCATCACTCCGATCCACTCCGTCAACCGCCGGCTCCACCGCAGCGTGATCCACCAGCAAAACGCCGGCAGCATCACCGGATAAAACACCGTGAACAGCTTGAACGCGTCATAGCTCGCGTTCGTGCCCAACCGCGCGCCGCGCCACTCCAGGAATGCATAACCCGCCAACACCGGCACCGTCACCGCGGCCGCGATCCACGCTTTTTTCCGGCGCTCGCGCACCGCCCGCGCCGTCGCCCAGCCGAGCAGCCCCACGACGGCCGCCGCCAGCACCCACCGCACCCCGCCGATCCGCCACGGTTCCAACGCCGGCCCGCTGACCAACCCCAGCCAGCCCTCCGGCGTCAGCGCCGGAATCTTCCAGCCAAAATCATACGTCCGCAGCAGCTGAAACCGCTCGACCAACCCCGCCACCCGCCCCGCAAACACCGCCCCGCACGCCGCGAGCGGCACCAGCATCACGATCCACCATCGCCCGAATCTCCGCCACTCCCCGTGCCACGCCGCCAACCCGCCCGCATACGCCACCGCCGGCACCAGACACAGCACCACGAAAAAATTATAGCTCCCCAACACCAGCCAATAGCCCACCGCCAACACCCCGAAAAAACCCGCCCCCCGCGCCCACGTCAGCCGCCCCCGCCACAACGCCACCCCCGCCCACGTGATCAGCCCCACCGCCATCGCCGCCAACAGCTGCCCCGGCGCCACGTGCCCGACCACATACCAATTCAGCGGACTCAGCCCGTAGAGCACCGCCACCGCCACGCTCGGCCCCGCACTGAAACCGATCACCGCCCGCGCCATCCAAAACACCACCGGCAGCGAACCCGCCAGCAGCACCATCGTCACCACACTCGTCACCTCATGCGGCCCACACCCGAGCACCGACCCGTTGAACGCGATCAACGCCGACGGCGTGAAGTGGTTCAACCGCGTCCAGTAGTCGAAAAAATTGTCCACCGACTGCACCCGCACCACCTCCGTCAGCCCGAGAAATCCGCCGCGCTCCGTCCGCGCGAACTCCTGCAACACCCGCGCACCCGCCGCATAGTCGCCCGCATCGCAGCTCCCCAGCGAGATCGTCGTCAACCCCTTCGCCGCCCACGCGAGCGGCGCCACGAGCAGCGCCAACACCCCCGCGCCCGCGAACCCCACGACGCCGATCCGCTGCGCATCCACCCACGCCGCCCGTCGGCCCCGCCGCGCCAGCGCCACCGCCAGCAGCACCGCCGGCAACCCCTCGCTCCACCCCGCGTAACGGTTCGTCCCTTCCCATCCCGCCGCCGCGCCCGCCCACACGACCGCCGACTGCAACGCCAGTCCCGCCGGCACCACCAGCACCGGCCAAAACCGCCGCCACGCCCGCGGCATCGCCAGCATCGCCAGCCCCGCGCCCCACCACAGCACGTGGAGCAGCACCGCAAAGGCGACGGGAAAGTGAATCATTCGTCTGCGTGTTTTCGGCGCTCAGCTTTCGTTCACTCGGCTCTCGGCTCTCGGCTCTCAGCTCTGCCGCCCGGCTTCCGCGCCACCGCAAACACCGACGAACCCCACGCCCACCGCCCACCGGCCTTCAGCCACGCGTGCTCCGGCGCCACCAGCAGCCGGAACGCGGCATCCACGATCGCCGGATACGCCTTCATGTCGCTCGTCTCGCCGTCCGACCGCCACACCTTGCGCTTCGCCCACAGCAAAGGAAACGGCAGCGCGTTCAAATGCGTGCTCCACCGCTCCGCGAACCCCGCCGCCCGCAGCAGCCCGTCGAGCTCCGGCCGCGTGTAACGGTGCTTCGTCTGACACGAGTCGTCGTGATACGACCACATCCACATATACGCCGGCACATTGATCACCACCACGCCTCCCGGCCGCAGCACCCGGAAAAACTCCTTCACCGCGGCCTCCGCCTCCTCCACCTGACAGATCACGTCCGCCGAAACCACCGCATCGAAACTCCCGTCCGCAAACGGCAGCGCCGTCACGCTCGCCTCCCGGATGTCCGTGCCGGCCCCACACCGCTGCCGCGCCAGCTCGCAGGCGATCGGCATGAAATCGATGCCGCTCCATTTCCAGCCCGGTTGCGCCTCCCGCAGCCGCAAAATCATCCCACCCGTCCCGCACCCCGCGTCGAGCACCTGGGCGTTCCCGTTCAGCCCCGCCCCCGCCACCACCCGCGCCACATGCGCGTGCAGGGACCGGAAATACCACATCCGGTCCTCGACCTCGGCCAACTTCACATATTCTTCGGTGTTCATGCGCGGCCGCCCATGAGGAGGATCGCCCCGGCCGCCCGCAACATTATCCATTGCCGCCCCCGCCCCCCCTCCCCCTGCTGTCCCCGTCCCTCCGTCTCCCGTCCCTCCGTCCTCCGCCTTCTGCCATGCGCCGCCTCCTCGCCCTCCTCGACACCCCCGCCGGCCGCGCCGCCCGCTACGCTTGCTCCGCCCTCCTCGTCGCCGCCCTCGTCTGGAGCATCGACTGGCCCCAGTTCATCGCGCTCCGCGGCAAATTCGACGGCGGCCTCGTCGCCCTCGCCACCCTCCTCGCCGGCCTCGCCTTCCCCCTGCAGGCCTGGCGCTGGTGGCTCCTCCTCCGCGCCCAGGGCCTCACCCTCTCCCTCCCCTGGGCCCACCTCGCCACCTGGATCGGCAATTTCTACAACGCCTTTCTTCTCGGCGGCCTCGGCGGCGATGCCGTGCGCGCCTTCGCCCTCTGCCGCGACGCCCCCACCCGCCGCGCCGCCGGCCTCGCCGCCACCTTCCTCGACCGCGTCATGGGCCTCATCGTCCTCCTCAGTCTCGCCGCCCTCACCTTGCTCTTGAAACTCGACGCCGTCGCCCGTCACGCCGAACTCCGCCTGCTCCTCGCCCTCTGCGCCGCCCTCTCCGTCGCCGGCGTCGTCGGCTTCGTTTTCCTCTGCCGCCAACCTCCCCCGTGGCTCGCCCGCCGCCTCGGCCCCACCCGCACCGCCGCGCTGGCCGACATCCTCGCCCGCGCCCACTCCACCCCCCTCGCCCTCGCCCTCGCCCTCGCTTCCAGCTACGCCATCTGGCTCCTCGACTTCCTCTCCGTCTGGCTCCTCGCCCGCAGTCTCGGGCTCCCGCTCCCGTTCATCGAGGTCTCGCTCGCCATGTCCGTCGCCTATGCCGCCACCGTGCTGCCCGTCAGCGTCGGCGGCCACGGCATCCGCGAGGGCGCGCTCCTCGCCATGCTCGCCCTCCTCGGCCTCCTCCCCGACGACGCCTCCCGCCAACTCGCCCTGCTCCTCGCCGTCCTCGTCTGGGCCACCAGCGTCTTCTGGAGCCTCGTCGGCGGCGCCGTCCTTCTGCTCACCCGTCGGTCCGTCCCCCCCAGCCGCTAGCTTCACGCCTGCCTGGCTGCGGCTTCTACCTCCGCCGGCCGCGCCGCGGCCTCCGCCCGCTCGCCGCCAACCTAATGCCGTCTTCCGCCAACGGCTTGGCGCCGCCGCGCCCCCGACCGTCTTCCGCCCCCGGGTCCGCCCTTCCCCGCCCGGGCGCAACTTCCCGGTCGAGAACGCGTCAACGCCGCTACACCCGCACCATGCATCGCTCGCCCGCTCTCCGCCTCCTTGCCGTCTGCCTCGTCTTTTTCCTCCCGCCGCACCTGCTCGGCCAAGCCGAGGATCCCCCGCCCCTCGACGACCTGACCTTGACCGGACCCAACGGAACCCGGCTCCGCTTCACCGCCACCGACACCGTCTGGCGCTGGACCGGCTTGGCGATCCCCGCCACCCCCACCGAACTCAAAGTCGTCGCCGCGCAATCACCCATCGGCGTCAGCGGCACCGAACACCGCCTGGCCCCCGGTTGGACCCTCGTCGATCAGGGCGCCGACCGCCTCACGTTTGAACAGGAGGTGCCCGCCGCCGGCGTGGTTTTCCGCCGGATTTTTTCCTTCGGTCCCGCCGCCCCCGTCGCACGGATCGACACCTGGGCCCGCAGCACCGACGGCGAAAAAACGCTCACCCGCGCCTCGCTCCTCGATCTGCGCGTCGACGGAGAGGTTTTCCGCGAAACCGGCGCCGCCCCCGCCTCCTTCCCGCTCTTCAGCGCCGCCCTCTTCCTCGGCATCGAACACGTCTCCGGTACCTGCCGCGTCGAGGACGACGTCGCCCGGCTCTGGCAGACACCCCATCTCCCGCTCGGCGAGACCTGGCAATTCGTCGCCACGGCCGTCGTCGGGTGGGCCCTGCCCAGCGACTGCAGCCTGATCACCGCCGACACCCGCATCCGCCGCGCCTTCTACGATTACCTCGACACCGTTCGCCTCAAGCCCGCCGGCCTCGAACTTCACACCAACACCTGGTGGACCCTCCCGCTCCCCTTCTCAGAGACCGACGTGCTGCGCGACATCGCCGCCCTCCGCCAGGGCTTCGCCGAACGCACCGGCCTGTTCTTCGACTCCTTCGCCCTCGACCTCGGTTGGTCAAATCCCCGCAGCATCTGGCAGGTCGACCCCCAACGTTTCCCCCACGAACTCCGCCCCATCACCGACAGCCTCGCGGCCGTCGGCTCAAAACTCGGCCTCTGGGTCTCCCCCGGCAGCGCGTATCCCGAAGGACTGGACAACCTCTGGCTCGCCTCCGCCGGCTACGAAACGACGCCCCTCGACCACGGGAACCACCCGCTCTCCCGCGTCGCCTGTTTCGCCCTCGGCGGGCGCTACCAACGCGAATTCAAAAACAACCTCGTCCGGCTCGCCCGCGACTACCAGCTGCGGCACGTGAAGCTCGATTACATGCTCCACTCCTGCGACGTCGCCGCGCACGGCCATCCCGTCGGCTCCGACTCCGCCCACGCCATCGCCGCCGGCCTGGCCGATGTCCTCGACAGTCTGCGTGCGGTCAATCCGGATATGGCACTCGAACCGTTGTGCACCGGCTACCCCCCGAGCCCCTGGTGGACCACCAAAACCCCGTACGTCCTCGGCCCCTACGGCGACGATGTCCCCTACGGACGCGTCCCCAGCCCCGCCTGGATGGAATCGCTCATCACCGCCCGCGACATCGCTTACCGCCAGGACCGCGACCAATGGCTCATGCCGTCCCAGGCCATCGAGACCATCGACATCGTCCGCCAAAGCCCCGGCGATTTCGAAAACCTCGCCGTCATGGCCATCGGCCGCGGCCGCTGGTTCATCTCCACCTACCTGAAGCCCGAACTGATGACACCGCAGAACTGGGACTTCTTCGCCGCCCTCGTCCGCTGGGCCCGCGCCAACCAAAAATTCCTCGCCAACGCCGAGCTGTTTGGCGGCAAACCCGAGAAACGCGAAGCCTACGGCTACCAGTTTCACCACCCCGAACGGGACATCTACTGCGCCCGCAACCCGTGGCTCGAAGAACGTTCCATCACCCTGCCCACCTGCGCCGCCGTCACCGAGGTCCGCGATCTCCACATGATCTACCCCCGCCGCGAATTCGTCGCCCGCCTCGTCCCCGGCGCCGACGCCCCCGTCATTTCTTTGGCCGCCTACGAAACCCTCATGCTCGAAACCGTGCCGGCCGCCGAGACCGAACCCCTCGCGCCCGGCCGCCTCGCCCTCACCGACCTCGCCCCGCCCGCCGCCCCCGCGACCAGCATCGACCTCTCCGATAACGAACAAAGCCCGTCCCTCCTGCGCTACGATTGGAGCGGAGCAGTCGCCGTCCCGACGATCGCGAACCCCGAACTCGCCATTCTCGTCGAAGGCCCCCCGTCCGTCGCCCGGGCCTTCTGCCGCGTCCTCCTCAACGGCCGGATCGGGCAGATCACCGCCACCGGCAGCGCCGGGCAGTTCGGCGCTGCGGCCCAGCCCTCCCCGGAAAACTGGAAATGGTTCTTCGTCCCCGTCCCCCCCGGTTCAACTCACGTCCAGGTTTCGCTCGAGATCCCCGCCGACAGCGCCGCCGTCGGCATCTATCTCCGCGGCCTCGCCCCCGCGCCCAGCGCCCCCGCGCCCGCCACCGGCCCCGCGTTCCCGCTCTACCGCGCCGACCACCGCGCGTGGACGCAAGCCCTCGTGCCGACGACAATCATGCCTCCCCCGGAGGAGCTGGAGAACAACGGAAGCCCCTGAACCCAGGCCGCCGCCGCGCCCGGTTCCGCTCACTTGGGGGGCACGCCCGCCGCGGTCACCGTGATCGACGATTCGCGCAAACCGAAAGTCCGCAGCAGATAGCGCCCGGACCCCATCCGCACCGCCGGCTCCTGCGACCGCAACTTGAAGCGGTTCACCCCCGGCCCGAGCATCAGGTTCGGCAGATCGATCACGCTCGGCTCGATCCCGACCCTCACCCGGCCCACTTCCTTGCCCTCGTGCTCCAGCGCCACTTCGCGCTCCGTCGCTCCGACCAACTTCAGGCGGATCGCCGCCCGGATCGGATAGTCATACGGATTAAAATAAGACACCACCGCATCCGCGTTCGCCCACCGCACCCCTCCGCTCGCCGGATGCCACCCCTGGCCAAACGTCAGCGATCGCCCCAACGGAAACACCGGCTGCGCCGACGGATTGAGCAAGATGACCACCTGCTGGCCCTGCGCACTTTGGATGCGCCGGTCGTAACCGAGGACCGACAACTCCGACAGCAAACGTTCCGCCCGGTCCTCGTAGCCTTTCCGGTTGATGTAGAGCGCACCGAATCCGTAACCCTCAAGCCGCCGCACCAAGGTCGCGGCCGGGACGCTTTCCAAATCGCGCTGCCACCGGCTCCGCGCCCGAAATTTCGCGGCACCATAACTGAACCTCAGCTCCTCCGTATTCAGAAAGGGACGAAACAACTCGTAGTTCCCCAGCCGCCCCGGCGCAATCACCTCGGGAAAACCCAGCACGGGCAGCTGGAACACCATCGCCCCCGCCGGCAACGCCGCTTCCATTTCCCGCCCCAGCTTCCGGTCCGACTGCACCCGCGCCGCAAGCTCCGTCCGCTCCTGCGCGGAACTCCCCCGCGGGATCTGGTCCAACAGCCCAATCCCCACCAAGCCCACCACCACCGCCCACCGGCACCACGCCGGCCACCGGACCGACAGCCGGGACAAGCGCACCACCACAAAGATCAGCACCAGCGCCGAAATGAACACCGACACCCGGTTCGTTGCCCGAAAGATTTGAAATTCCGCCAACAGCGCCAGCAGATTGGTCACCCCGCCCACGCTCGCATAGATCACCAGCCAGCCCAAGGCCAGCGCCGCCCC
>CAJAYO010000071.1 GCA_903948415.1 uncultured Opitutia bacterium
CAGCCAACCCTCCTGCAATTTTCTCCATGAAAACTTCCGGCCGCGTCTGCCGTGTTCTGCCTTTTCTCCTGTGCGCGCTGCTGCTGGGGGCGACCACCGCACCGGCGAAGTCCGATTCGGAGAAGGCGAAGAAGGAAATCCGCGCGATGCGCGACACGGTGCTCGCCGAGCTCTACCAGGTGCACCCCGACGCCAAGGCGAAGGTGAAGAAGGCGGCGGGCTATGCGGTGTTTTCCAACGTGGGGATCAATCTGGTGTTCGCCAGCTTCGCGGGCGGCAAAGGCGTGGTGGTGAAGAGCGGGACGTTTGGCGACACGGAGACCTTCATGAAGATGGGCTCGGCGGGCATCGGGATCGGGCTGGGCGTGAAGGATTTTCGCGCGGTGTTCGTGTTTCACGACAAGGAGAAGCTGGAGACGTTTGTCGAAAAAGGCTGGGACTTTAGCGGGCAGGCCGATGCGGCGGCGAAGTCGGACGACAAGGGCGCGGCGCTCGCGGCGGCGAAGACCGTGGTGCCGGGCGTGGAAGTGTTTCAGATCACGAAGAACGGCCTCGCGCTGCAGGCCACGCTGCAGGGGACAAAATATTGGAAGGACAAGGACCTGAATTGAGCGGCGCGGAGCCGGCGCGGCATACCGGGGCCGCGGTCGCGGACGCGCGGGAAAGCGCGAGCCAGTCGTGCGTGAATCCAGTCATCAAGCCAGCGGGCGAGGGACTCAGGCGAGGCGGTCACGGCCGGTTTTGTCCGGGTTCATGACCTTGGCGGCGAGCCGGCGGTGCCGGTGGACGATGTGCTGCGGGGCGGAGACGCGAGGGCGAGGCGTTCCTCGGCGACCGCGGAGACGGTTTTGCCTTGTTTGCGCGCGGTCGCGCGGAGTTGGCGGACGGTCCGGGGGGTGAGTCGGAGGAGCATCGGCTGGCGCCCGGAGGGCTTGCGGCCGGCGCCTTCGCGCGTGCCGCCCCAGGCGAGGGGGCGTGCTTTTACGCGGGCGAGGTTGGGCAACGGCGTGCCGTTGAGGGCGGCGAGGTTGGTTTGGTCGCCTTCGGCGTCGAAGACGGGGGATTCAGGTTTTCGCTTTTTTCCCGTGGTTTTCATCGTAGTCGCGTCCTTCTCTCCAGTCGCCGTCGCCGATGAGGCGGATGACGCCGTCGGGCCGATGGGTGTAGCGCACGAGGAGGATTCGGGCGCCGACCCGGCCGAGCAACCACCCGCGCAATTCGCGGCCGTCGCGATGCGCGGCATCGAAGAGCACGAGGGCTGGGGGATCGGCCAAGGCTTCCTGCGCGGTCGTTAAATCCACGCCGTGGCGCGCGGTGTTGGCGCGCGCTTTGGCGGGGCCCACGAGAAACGCATGGAAAAAATGCGCCGCGCCGCTTGATCGGCAAGAGCGGAAATCAAGCCCCTGAATCGGCGGCAAGCAGGCGCCTACTTCACGAAGTCACCTGCGAAGGAGGGGGCGGAAAGGGATTCGAGTTTCGCGCGGTCGGTGAAGAGCGACGTGAGCTGAGCGGACTTGGCTTCGCCATAGTGGGCGGTGAACGCCGCCTCGGCTTTTTGTTGGAGGAGAGGAATGCCGTCGGTGCGGCGGCGGCGGTGGCCGATCGGATAGTCGATGGCGATTTTTTGGGTGCTGCTGCCGTCGGTGAAAAAAACTTGGACGGCGTTGGCGATGGAGCGTTTTGCGGGGTCGAGGTAGTCGCGGGTGTAGGATTTTTCCTCGGTGACGACCATCTGAGTGCGGAGGGCGTCGATGCGGGGGTCGGCGGCGGTGGCGTCTTCGTAATGTTCGGCGGTGAGGTTGCCGAAGAGCAGGCCGATGGCGGTCATGTATTGGAGGCAGTGGTCGCGGTCGGCGGGGTTGTGGAGCGGGCCGGTTTTGTCGATGATGCGGAGCGCGGATTCGTGCGTGGTGAGTTCGATGCGGGCGATGGCGGCGAGGCGGTTTTTTTCTCCCATGATTTGCGGGTGGAGCTGCACGGCGCACTCGACGGCGGTTTGCGCGTGGAATTCGGCGGGGTAGGAGATTTTGAAGAGGACGTTTTCCATCACGTAGCTGCCGAGGGGCCGGGCGAGGGTGACGGGTTTCCCTTTGAAGGAGACGTCCTGGAAACCCCACGTTGTTGCGGTGAGGGCGCTGGGGTAGCCCATCTCGCCGGTCAGGGCGATGAGGGCGAGGCGCACGGCGCGGCTGGTGGCGTCGCCGGCGGCCCAGCTTTTGCGCGAGCCGGTGTTGGGCGCGTGGCGGTAGGTGCGGAGGGCGGAGCCGTCGAGCCAGGCGTGGGAGAGGGCGTTGATGATTTGGTCGCGCGTGCCGCCGAGCAGGGCGGTCGTCACGGCGGTGGAGGCGATGCGGACGAGGAGAACGTGGTCGAGGCCGACGCGGTTGAAGGCGTTGTCGAGGGCGAGGACGCCTTGGATCTCGTGGGCTTTGATCATGGCGACGAGGAGGTCGCGGACGGTGGGGATGGAAGGGTGAGCGTTGCGGGCGGAGAGTGGAGAGTTGAAGGCGGCGAGCGGGACGGCGGCGGCCTGGTGGCGGGCGATCCAGTCGGCGGTGGCGAGGAGGGCGCCGAGGTTGTCGGAGGGGTGGCCCCACTCGGCGGCGAGCCACGTGTCGTTGAAGTCGAGCCAACGGACCATCGTGCCGATATTGAAGGCGGCCTGGATGGGATCGAGTTCGTAGGCCGTGCCGGGGACGCGGGCGCCGTTCGTGACCGTGGTGCCGGGGACGACGGGGCCGAGGAGTTTCGTGCAGGCGGGGAACTGCAGGGCCATGATCGCGCAGGCGAGACTGTCGAGGAGGCACCAGCGGGCGGTGTCGAGGGCTTCGTCGGAGGGCGGGGTCGGGTCGAGGACGTAGTCGGCGAGCGTGGTGAGGAGGGCGTCGGGGGGCGGGCGGGTGTTGGAGATCGGGGCGGACATGCGGCGGAAAGCTGAGAGTGGAGGGGGGAGTGCTGAGCGTCGGAGAAAGACGAATACCGACGCTTACGGTTGAAAGCTTTCGCTTACCGGCGATCGATCGGCACGTAGGGGCGGTTGGCGGGGCCGGTGTAATTCGCGCTGGGGCGGATGATTTTGCCGTCCTGGCGTTGCTCGATGAGGTGGGCGCACCAGCCGGCGGTGCGGGCGATGACGAAGAGCGGAGTGAACAGCGCGGTGGGGACGCCGAGGACGTCGTAGGCGGGGGCGCTGAACCAATCGAGATTGGGGAACATTTTTTTCTCGGACCACATGACCGACTCGATGCGTTCGGCGATGGCGAAAAGATTGGCGTCGGCGGGCGTGGCGCAGAGGGAGCGGGCGATGTCCTTGATGAGGGCGCTGCGCGGGTCGCTGAGCGTGTAGACGGGGTGGCCGAAGCCGATGACGATTTCCTTGCGGGCGAGGCGGGCGCGGATGTCGGCCTCGGCGGCGTCGGCGGTGGCGTAGCGGCGCTGGATGGTGTGGGCGACTTCGTTGGCGCCGCCGTGTTTGGGGCCCCGGAGGGCGCCGATGGCGCCGGTGACGCAGGAGTAGGTGCCGGAGCCGGTGCCGGCGATGACGCGGGCGGTGAAGGTGGAGGCGTTGAACTCGTGTTCGGCGTAGAGAATGAGGGAGCGGTCGAGGGCGCGGCCGTGCGCGGGGGACGGGGGGCGTTGGTGGAGGAGGTGGAGGAAGTGCGCGGCGACGGTGTCGGTGGGGGTGGTGACGTCGATCCGCCGGCCGTGGTGAGCAAAATGATACCAATAGAGCAGCAGCGCCGGGAGGCAGGCGAGGAGGCGGTCGGCGATGGCGCGGGCGGTGGTGGGATCGGTGGGGCCGGGGCCGCCGGGCGGGGCGGGTTCGGGGTGGAGGGCGCCGAGGGCGGAGACGCCGGTGCGCAGGACGTTCATCGGGTGCGTGGCGGCGGGGAGTTGTTCGAGGATGCGGCAGATCGGGTCGGGCAGGTAGCGGAGGGTGACGAGGCGGGCGCGGTAGCCGGAGAGTTCGGCGGCGGTGGGGAGGCGCTCATGGATGAGGAGATGGGCGACTTCCTCGTAGGTGGCGTGCGCGGCGAGATCGGCGATGTCGTAGCCGCGGTAGTGGAGGTCGTTGCCCGTGTGGCCGACGGTGCAGATGGCGGTGTGGCCGGCGACGACGCCGGAGAGGGCGACGGATTTTTTCGGTTTGAACTCCGGGGAAGGGAATGCGGTGGGCGGGTTCATGGGAGTTTTTTTTGCCACGGATCACACCGATGAACCGGGCTGGACTGCGGGCGAGGAGCGGATCGATCCGGGGCGATCCGGGAAATCGGCGGTTATTTTCTCACGGTGTAGCCGAGGGTCGCGTAGAGGTCGGCGCGCGTTTGCATTTGGCCGACGACGGATTGTTGGGTGCCGGTGGTGCGGATGGCGGTGTAAACGTCGCGGGACGCGGCGGCGGCGGCGCGGCTTGCGCTGAGCGGGTAGAGGACCAGCGCAACGCCGGCGGCGCGGAGTTCTGCGAGCGTGAAAAACGGGGTTTGGCCGAACTCGGTGAGGTTCGCGAGGACGGGGACGTTGAGCGCGGACGTGAAGGCGCGGTAGTCGGCGAGGGTCGGGAGGGCTTCGGCGAAAATCATGTCGGCGCCGGCGGCGACGTAGGCCTGGGCGCGGGCGAGGGCGGCGGGGAGGCCTTCGACGCCGGCGGCATCGGTGCGGGCCATGACGACGAAGGCGGGATCGGGCTTGCCGGCGACAGCGGCGCGGACGCGGGTGGACATTTCGGCGGGGGAGACGAGCTGTTTGCCGGGGAGGTGGCCGCAGAGTTTCGCGGGGATCTGGTCTTCGAGGTGAACCGCGGCAGCGCCGGCGGCGGCGATTTCCCGGACGGTGGCGGTGGGATTGGCCCAACCGGTGTCGATGTCGACGAGGAGCGGGAGCGGGACGCGGCGGGTGATGCGGCGGACGTCGGTGAGGACGTCGGCGAGGGAGGTGTCGCCAGTGTCGGGGAGGCCACAGGAGTGGTTGGCGACGCCGGCGCCGGAGAGGTAGAGGGCGCGGAAGCCGGCGCGCTGGGCGAGGAGGGCCGCGTAGGCGTTGATGGCCCCGGCAATTTGGAGCGGACGCTCGGCGGCGAGGGCGGCGCGAAAGGCGGAGCCGGGGGAAGCGCTCATGGGCGGACGATGCGCGGAGCGCGGCGGCGAGTCGAGGCCGACGTGCGGGGCCGGAAAGGGCGGGTCAGCGCCCTCGGCCTACTTTTGGGCGAAGCGGCGGAGGATGGGGCGCAGGGGAAAATAAAGGGCGGCGACGATGAACGGGACGCTGAGGAGCCAGGCGGTGGCGGCGTGGACCCCGGTCAGGCCGAAGCGTTGGAGGAAGGCCCACGGGTCGTCGCGAAACGCGGTGGCGAGCGTCGGGATCGAGAGGGGCATGGGGGCGGCGCGCCAGAGGAATTCGCCGGCGCGGACGTAGGCGAGGATGAGCAGGAGCTGCAGCGGGCCGAGCAGCTGGTTGAGCGTCTGCAGAATCGGCTGATTGAGGCGCAGGACGAGGCCGACCCCGAGATTTAAAAGCGCGGTGAAACCCAGAAACGGGAGCAGCGAGCAGGCGGTGCCGACGGCCATGGTCAGCGCGAGCCGGTCGGGGGTGACGCCCTGCGTGAGTTGGGCGCGCAACGGGGCCACGAGACGGCGTTGCCAGAAGGAGGGGCGCGAGGTGGGAGCGGAGTCAGGCACGGGCGGTGATACGGGCGGAGCGGAGGGCGGGGCGCACAAATGCGCAGCTCCCGTCCGGAAGAGCGACGGTTTTTCGTGTCGCCTTGGGCGGGCAATGCCCAACAGTTTTGTTCCGATGCTCGCCGTCACCGATCTCACGAAGTCGTTTGTGTCGCCCGAAGGGGTGCGCGGGGAGATCGTGCGGGTGCGGGAATTTGCGCTGGCGGCAGGGGAGCAGGTGGCGTTGCGGGGCGAGAGCGGGTCGGGGAAGACGACGTTTCTGCACCTGATCGCGGGCATTTTGGCGGCGGACGGCGGGCGGGTGACGATTGATGGCGCGGAGATGACGGCGCTCGGCGAGGCGGGGCGCGACAAGCTGCGGGCGGGGAAACTCGGCTACGTTTTTCAGACCTTCAATTTGCTCCAGGGTTTTACTGTGCTGGAAAATGTGGTGCTCGGGATGAGTTTCGGGCCGCGAGGGGCGGACCGGGCGCATGCGAAGGAAGTGTTGGAGCGGGTGGGGCTGGGGCACCGGCTGGACCATTTTCCCGGGCAGTTGTCGACGGGGCAGCAGCAGCGCGTGGCGGTGGCGCGGGCGTTGGCGAACCGGCCGAAGCTCGTGCTGGCGGACGAGCCGACGGGCAATCTCGACCGGAAGCACGGGCGCGAGGCGCTGGCCCTGATCCGCGAAGTGTGCCGGGAGCACGGGGCGGCGTTGCTGTTGGTGAGCCACGACGAAGAGGTGCTCGGGCAGTTTGAGACGCGGCGGGATTTTGCGGCGATCAACGAGGCGGGTCGTTCAGCGGGATCGCCCCGCCCGGCGGCGCCGGGCTCGCGATGACAAAATAAAATGACGCTGCCACTCATCATCTACCGGTCGCTTCGGCAGCATGCGCTTTCGACGATCATCACGGCGGGGAGCATCGCGCTGGCCTGCGGGCTGTTGATGTGCGTGTGGATGGTGAAGACGCAGTCGCAGACGGCGTTTACGCAGACGACGACGGGGTTCGACGCGGTGCTGGGGGCGCGCGGGTCGAAGCTGCAGCTGGTGTTGAACGCGATCTTTCACCTCGAGGCGTCGCCGGGCAATCTGGCGTGGGCGGATTACGAAGGGATCAGGCGGCACCCGGCGGTGAAGACGGCGATCCCGATCGCGGTGGGCGACAACCTGCGCGGCTACCGGATCGTGGGGACGGTGCCGGAGCTGTTCGAGAAAGTGGAGTATGCGCCCGGGAAGAAATTTGCCGTGGAGGCGGGCGGGCGGTTTTTCGGCGGGGCGGCCGACGCGCGCGAAGCGGTGGTGGGGTCGTTCGTGGCGCGGAAGCTGGGGCTGAAAGTGGGCGACACGTTCAAGCCATTCCATGGGCTGGCGTTCGACGAGAAGAACCAACACGAGGAAGTGTTCACGATTGTCGGGGTGGTGGCGGCGACCAACACGCCGGTGGACCGGGTGCTGTGGATTCCGATCAAGGGCGTGCAGACGATGAGCGGGCACGATGCGAAGGCGGCGACGGACGTCAGTGCGGTGCTCATCCAGCTGCGGACGGCGAGCGCGGGCTTCATGCTGGACATGATGTATAACAAGCAGGGCAACCGGCTGACGCTGGCGTATCCGGTGGGGGCGATCATCGCGGAACTGTTCGGGAAGATCGCGTGGTTCGACCAGGTGCTGACGCTGGTGGCGTATCTGGTGGCGCTGGTGGCGGCGGGCTCGGTGCTCGCGAGCATCTACAATTCGATGAGCGCGCGGCGGCGGGATCTGGCGATTTTGCGCGCGCTCGGGGCGCGGCGGCGGTTGATTTTCGGGGCGGTGGTGGCGGAGGCGGCCTGCATCGGTGCGCTGGGCGCGGTCGTCGGGTTCGCGGTGTATTTCGGCCTGTTGAC
>CAJAYO010000072.1 GCA_903948415.1 uncultured Opitutia bacterium
AATCTCAAGGACGTCGTCGGCAAGACGCTGTGGCTCGAGCAGGTCAAGGCGATCGGCCTGACGCTCGTGCTGTCCATCGTGGCGACGTTGGTTCTGGGCCTCGTCATCAAGGCCATCATCGGGCTGCGTCCGACGGTGGAAGCCGAGCAGGAAGGTCTCGACCTCAGTGACCACGGCGAGGAAGGTTACATCTACGAATCCAAGTCCTGAACGCACCGATCCATCGTCAACCCATTCCATCCATGAAACTCATCATCGCCATCATCAAGCCGTTCAAACTCGAAGAAGTAAAAACTGCCCTCGCCGAAGTCGGCGTCGAAGGCATGACCGTCACCGAGGTCAAGGGCTTTGGTCGCCAGAAGGGCCATACCGAGATCTACCGCGGCAGCGAATACACGGTTGATTTTCTCCCGAAGGTGAAAATTGAAGTGGCCGTGACGGACGACGCGGTGGCCAAAGCGATCGACGCGATCGTGGCTTCTGCCAAGACCGGCAAAATCGGCGACGGCAAGGTCTTCGTGCTTCCGCTTGAAGGCGTCGTGCGCATCCGCACCGACGAGCGCGGCGACGCCGCGATCTGAGGCCGCGGGCGCGAAAGCCAAGTTGGGGCCAACCGGTGCCGCGCGGGCGACACCGGTTTTTTTGCGCCCGGTTCGTGCGGTGACCGGCCGGATGAGCGCGAGGCGAAGAGCAATTCGGCCTGGGCCGGTCGCCGGCTGGCGGAGGCCCGGAGCGCCGGCAAGCAGGCGGCGGGGCGACGCGCCTAGCGGAGGCCCGGAGCGCCTGCAAGCAGGCGGCGGGGCGACGCGCCTAGCGGAGGCCCGGAGCGCCGGCAAGCAGGCGGCGGGGTGGCGCGCCTAGCGCAGGCCCGGAGCGCCGGCAAGCAGGCGGCCTACTTTGAATCCCCCAAAACTCGGGTGACGTTGAGGGTGTGAGGTCGGGCGAATCAGGCGGGCTTCGGCGGCGGGGCGGGCGGGGTGCAGGGCTTCGCGCGCGCCATGGGGGATGGATCCGGCGGGACGGGGCCGCGGCGGGCCGGTGGCGGCCAATGCCCAGGGGGGCGAGGGCGGACGGGCGCCGCCCACGCCGGCCGGAAGGGGCGCGGCCATCGGCCGGGCATCTCTGCGGGCCGGATCGAGTGCGGACAGGGCGGGGGAACGCAGGACCGGCGAACACAACAAAACCGCCGCCGAAAATTCGGCGGCGGCCACACGGCGGACCCTTCGCCCCGATGACGCGGGGAAGGCGCAAAAACTCAGACTTTCTTTTTGTCGGGGAGCGCGCGGGTCGCGACCTCGGCCTTGAGTTTCGCCACGAAGGCGTCGAGGGAGATCACGCCCTCGTCGCCGCGGGCGCGGCTGCGGACGGACACGCTCTGGGTCTCGGCCTCCTTGTAGCCCATGACGAGGGTGTAGGGAACCTTGTCGAGTTCAGCGCGGCGGATTTTCCCACCGAGTTTGTCGGTGTGCTCATCGATGGTGGCGCGGACCCCCTCGGCCTTGAGGCGGGTGAGAAACGCGCGGGCGTAGTCGTTGAGCTTGTCGCTGATGGGCACGAGACGAACCTGCTCCGGGGCGAGCCAGGCGGGGAAATCGCCGCCGAAGTGCTCGATGAGGACGCCGCAGAAACGCTCCATTGAACCGAAGGGCGCGCGGTGGATCATCACGGGCGTGTGTTTCTCGTTGTCGGCGCCGATGTAGGTGAGGCCGAAACGCACGGGGAGAACGTAGTCGACCTGCACGGTGCCGAGCTGCCACTCGCGGCCGATGACGTCTTTGATGACGAAGTCGATCTTCGGGCCATAGAACGCGGCCTCGCCGGGCTCCTCGCTGAAGGGCACGCCGAGGGTCTTGGCGGCTTCGCGGCAGGCGGCCTCGGCGAGATCCCATTTTTCGGGGTCGCCGGCGAATTTCTTGCCATCCGGATCGCGGAGGCCGACGCGCACGCGGTAGTCCGACATACCGAGCGTAGTGAGCACGGTCTTCACGAGGGAGAGACAGCCGAGGACTTCCTGCGCGACCTGGTCGGGGGTGCAGAACAAATGGGCGTCGTCTTGCGTGAAACCGCGGACGCGGGTCAGGCCGTTGAGCTCGCCGGACTGTTCCCAGCGGTAAACGGTGCCGAACTCGGCGAGGCGCACCGGGAGGTCGCGGTAGCTGTGCGGCTGGGACGCGAAGATCTTGATGTGATGGGGGCAGTTCATCGGTTTCAGCATGAAACCGTTGAGGAGTTTGTCGTCGGGCATCACGCGGTCGGGCGCGATGGTTTCCTTGCCGGTGCGGGCGTTGACCTGGGCGGCGAGGTGGCCGGAGACGGCGTCGAGTCGCGCGTAGGCTTCGGCGCAGGAGCACCCTTCGGAGAGGGCTTTCGCGAGCGATTCGTTTTCGAAGACCGGCGAGAACTGCGACTCTTTGTAGTAGGGGAAATGGCCGGAGGTCTTGTAGAGCTCGAGCTTGCCGATGTGCGGCGTGAAGACCTGCGAGTAGCCCTGCTTGCGGAGCTCGCCGCCGATGAAGTCCTGCAACTCCTGGCGGATGATAGAGCCGTTGGGCGTCCAGAGGATGAGGCCCTGGCCGACGTCTTCATCGATGTGGAAAAGCTTCAGTTCCTTGCCGAGTTTGCGGTGGTCGCGGGCCTTGGCCTGCTCGGTGCGCTCAAGGTGCTGCGCGAGTTCTTCCTTGGTCGGAAACGCGGTGCCGTAGATGCGTTGGAGCTGCTTGTTTTTCTCGTCGCCGCGGTGATACGCGCCGGCGATGGAGAGGAGTTTGAAGGCTTTCAGTTTCGAGGAATAGCGCACGTGCGTGCCGGCGCAGAGATCCATGAACTCGCCGTTTTGGTAGAACGAAATTTTTTCGCCCTCGGGAATGTCGGCGAGACGGCCGAGTTTGTAGCGCTCCTGGCCGCGCGACTTGATGATCTCGACGGCTTCCTCGCGGGAGACCTCCTTGCGGTCGAAGCGCTGGTTTTCATCGGCGACCTTTTTCATCTCGGCCTCGAGCTTCACGAGGTCTTCGGCGGTGAGTTTATGATCGAGGTCGATGTCGTAGTAGAACCCGGTGTCCGTGGGCGGACCGATGTCGAGCTTGGCATCGGGGAAGATGCGGAGGACGGCGGTCGCGAGGATGTGCGAGGCCGAGTGGCGGAGTTCTTCGAGAGGATTCATGACGTGGGACATAGCGGAAAGGAGTTAAGTGGTGGATTTGATTTTGGCACAGAGGTCACGGAGGAGTCACCGAGCGCACGGAGAACATGCTCCGGACTCCGTGCTCTCTGTGAGGGCTCTGGGCGCGCGGTGAAATGGTTGGGCGGCTCGGATTATTTTTTCAGTGGCTCCAGTTTGTAGTCGGTTTTGCTGTCGAGCATGGACCAGCCGGCGGCGGTGAGTTCCTTGCGGAGGGCGTCGGCGGCGGCGAAGTCCTTGGCCTGTTTCGCGGCCCAGCGCTTGGCGGCGAGGGCGGCGATGGCGGCGGGGACTTCGGCTTTCGGCGCGGTGGGGGCGGTGAGATCGAGGCCGAGGGCGAACATCGCACGGTCAAACAGGGCCGCGTTGATATCCGCGGGCTGGGTGGTGTTGATCGCCGTGAAAAGCGCGCCCAAGGCACCGGGCGTATTCAGGTCATCGTGAAGGGCCGCGACCACGGGCGCGTAGACGCTGGCGTTGCCGCCTGCGGCGGGGAGGGACGCGCGCACCGAGCGGAGCGTCTTGAGCGCGCTCTCGGCCGCGTGCAGCGAATCCAGGGTGAAGTTCAGTTGCTTCCGCGGATGGCCCATCAGCAGCGAGTAGCGGAGGGCCATCGGGGAAAAACCCATCGCGACGAGCTCGTCGAGCGTGTAGAGGTTGCCGAGGCTCTTGGACATTTTCTTGCCGTCCACGAGGAGGTGCTCGCTGTGATACCAGTGCTTCGCGAACTGCTGGCCGTTGCAGCATTCGCTCTGGGCGATCTCGTTTTCGTGGTGGGGAAAGAGCAGATCGACGCCGCCGGTGTGGAGATCGATCGTCTCGCCGAGATGCTTTTTGCTCATCGCGCTGCACTCGATGTGCCAGCCGGGGCGGCCGCGGCCCCAGGGACTGTCCCAGGCGTTGTCGCCGTCGTCCGGCTTGTGGGCTTTCCAAAGGGCGAAGTCACTGACGTCTTCCTTTTCGTCGGCATCGGCGGCCTGAGATTTGCCGCTGAGGGCGGAGCCGACCTGGAGTTCGCGTTCTTTCACGCGCGAGAGGGCGCCGTAGTGGTCGAAGGAGGAAACTTTGAAATACACGGAGCCGTCGGCGGCGCGGTAGGCGTTTCCTTTTTTCATGAGCACATCGATCATGTCGACCTGCTCGTGGATGTGCCCGGTGGCGGTGGGCTCGACGTGGGGCGCGAGGCAGTTGAGCGCGGCGCAGTCCGCGTGGAATTTGTCGGTCCACTGTTTCGTGACGTCGGCGAGCGGGCGGCCTTCTTCGCGGGCGCGGCGGATGGTCTTGTCGTCGACGTCGGTGAGGTTGCGGACGTGCTTCACCTTGTCGGCGCCGAACTCAAGTTCGAGGAGGCGGCGGAGGACGTCGTTGACGACGAAGGTGCGGAAATTGCCGATGTGCGCGGGGGCGTAGACGGTCGGGCCGCAGTTATAGAAACGGAAAACGCCGTCGGCGTGAGAGGCGCGGAGTTCGCGGGTCTCCCGCGAGAGCGAGTCGAAAAGCTGGATGGCCATGAAAGAAAAAAGGGAAAGAGGTTGGAACGCTGACGGAAATTCCGCGGAAGCGGAATGCTGTTTTTGCTGACGGCGCGGGGCGGGCGCCGGCGGTTGTCGGTCTCAACAACCGCGCCACGACGTTCGCGGCGGGAGGACGCGGCGGGTGGTGGTGCAAAAACGAGTGGCGAACCGGGACATGGCTGACTGCAAGACGACATACACCCGGAGAGGCGGTTCAAGCTCGATTTCCGGGCGGAAGCTACGGCAGGTCGGTGATGCGGCCGCGAAAGAGGCGAGCGCCGCTGGCGCGGTGTTGGAGGGCGAAGAGGAACGGGCCGTCGACGCGGACGACGGTGGGCGGGATGGGTGGAATCGTGATACTGGTGTTTCGCACGACGACCACGGTGGTCGCGGCGGCAGCCTCGGTGCCGGTTTCGTCGACGGCGACGAAGGTCTTGGGGAAGACTTTGGCGGTCGAGAGGTCGTCGTCGGGCGGCGCGGAGCGATGCCGTCGAAATGGGCGATGCCGGGAGGCCGATCAAAGGCGCTGCGGAGGCCGAGTTGTTGCAAGGCGGCGGTGAAATCGATGGTGCCGCCCTCCCGTTTGAATTTCGGCAGGGAGAGCGTGACGCTCCGCCGGCCGGTGTCGGTGAGGTTCGCCCAGCGCGCAAAGGGGTCGGGGGTGTGGCGCGCGGCCGAGGCGTCGGTCGTCTGCCCTGCATTGGGGAGAACGATCACACCCTGCAGCCCTCGGCCGAGATAACCGAGCGTCACGATGGTCAGGCCGTTCTCCGGGGCTTAGCCGCGCGACGACGGGTCGACCAAGGTCGGCTCGGTGCCGGGGGGGCGGGGCGCGGGATGAAAAGGCAGCGGGGCGGGCGAGGTGACCGGGAACGCGCTGTCCCACGGGACCGTGAGGTAGCGGGCGTTCACGAGCACCAGCCGCGGGTCGTCGCGCACGCCGCCGCGGGGAATCAGGGAGGTGATGCGCTGGCGGGTTTGTTCGGCGACCCAAGTGTTGATCACGAGGCGGGCGGGCTCGGGGGGCGGAGCAGAATTCAGCCACTGCAGGGGCGCGGCGAATCCGTCGTCCATCAGCGTGAGGAAGCACTCGCGGAGGCCGTAACCCTGCTGGCCAAAGAGGCGGTTGGCGGCGTTCCGGTCGATCGGATCGATGCGCGTGGACGGGGTGCTGCGCGCCTGCGCCCACGGGACCGACGGCTGGGCGATCGGGTCGAGCGACGTGCGAAGTTCCGCGGAGCCGGAGAGCAGCGATGCGTTGTCGTCGGGGAAACGATCCAGCCGGTCGTTGCAGTCGGAGTCGAAAGACTGGGCGGCTGGGCTTGCGCGGAAGAAGGCGAGACGAGTGAGCGGATCGTCGCGAAAACCGCACCGAGCGCATCACGACGAGGGCGCATGACGGAACGCGGGCGGGATGAGGCGCGATCTCACTCCGTTTGGTGGCGCGGTGGTGGGAGCGAAATGCCGACCGGGAGCCGAAAAATGAGGCGAGCTCCGCAAGGGAGGGCGGGAAAATCATGTCGCGATCGGTGGCAGAGCGTGCCGTAGTGGCGGTCACGCGTATGTCCGATTCATCCCAGCTTGATTTGCCCCAACGTCCGCGGCGGTTGCGCCGCACCGCGAGCTTGCGCACGATGACGGAGGAGACCGTGCTGCGGCCGGCGGATTTTATCGCGCCGCTGTTCGTGGTGGACGGCAAAACGCCCCCCGAGGAGATCGCGTCGATGCCGGGGGTGTTTCGGCTGAATATTGCGGACTTGGTGAAAGAGTGCCGGGCGCTCGCGAAGCTTGGCGTGCCGGCGGTGGCCTTGTTCCCGAAGCTGGATCCGCGCCTGAAGGACGACGAGGGCACGCACGCGCTCGACGAAGGGACGCTGGTGTTGCGCGCGGTGCGGGCGGTGAAGAAGGCGGTGCCGGGGATGACCGTGATCACGGATGTTGCACTCGATCCCTACACGAGCCACGGGCACGACGGCGTGTTGAATGCGATGGGCGACGATGTGGAAAACGACCGCACGGTCGGCATCCTCGCGAAGATGGCGGTGCTCCAGGCGCAGGCGGGCGTCGATCTGGTGGCGCCGAGCGACATGATGGACGGGCGGGTGGGGGCGATTCGGCGGGCGCTGGACGCGGCGGGTTACACAGGCGTCGGCATCATGGCCTACTCGGTGAAATTCAATTCGGCCTACTACGGTCCGTTCCGCGATGCCGTGGGCAGCGCGAAGGCGGCGGGCACCAACCTGCTGAGCAAGGCGACCTACCAGATGAATCCGGCGAACCGCCGCGAGGCGCTCGTCGAGGCGGCGCTGGATGTGGCCGAGGGCGCGGACATTATCATGGTGAAGCCGGCGGGGCCGTACCTCGACATCATCCGCGAGGTGCGCAATGCGACGCAACGACCGGTCGCGGCGTATCAGGTTTCCGGAGAATACGCGCAGCTGCACGCGGCGGCCAAACTGGGCTGGCTGGATTTGCCGCGCACGCGGCACGAGTCGCTGCTGGCGATCAAGCGTGCGGGGGCGGACATGATCCTGACGTATTTTGCCAAGGATATGGCGAAAGTGCTGAAGTAATCACGGGGCCGGGGCGGGTCCGGGCGACGGCTTGGCGGATGCGGCGCGCACCGTCTTCCGCCCGACGGCCCGACGCCGGCTGACGGGGCCGGTATCACCGCGAGCGGAAAATCTCGCTGGCGAGGGACTCGACGATGAGGGTGCGCAGACCGTAACCATCCTGCTTCACGGCCTGCAGGATATCCTCGATCACGAATTCGTCGCTCGGTTCCAGGTGGCGGCCCGTGGAGTAGCTGAGCACCTGTTTGATGAGGTGGCGGGTGAAAAGGTCCGTGCGGCTCGCGACGAGGATGGTTTTGAAGTCGTGGAAATCGGCATAGGTCTGCCCGGAACCGAACTCGCCGGTGGAATCGACCTTCGGGGCGGGCGCCTTGGACTTGGGTTTGGGATACGTCTCGCGCCAACGGCCGATGGGATCGAAGGTTTCGAGACCGAAACCGAGCGGGTCGATCTTGCGGTGGCATTCGTTGCAGGTGGGATCGGACCGGTGTTTGGCGAGCCGCTCCCGGATCGTGGTGGCTCCGCTGACGTCCGGCTCGATGGCCGGAACCACATCGGGCGGCGGGGGCGGCTTGATGCCGAGAATGTTTTCCGAGACCCAGACGCCGCGCGTCACGGGCGACGTTTCCACCCCGTTCGCGCTGACGGTGAGGACACCTGCCATGCCGAGGAGCCCGCCCCGCTGGCGGCTGCCCGTGAGGCTGACGCGCTGGAATCCGTCGGCGATCCGGAGCGTTTTTTGTTCGGGCAGCTGGTAGAGTTTGGCCAGTCGCTTGTCGGCAAAGGTGTAGTCGGCGTCGAGAAACTGCTGCACCGAGCCGTTGGCCCGGAGTAAATCCAGGAAAAACAGGCGTACCTCCGTCTTCATCGCCTCGGGCAGGTTTTCGGCGTAATACACGCGCGTCGATTCACGGGCCGGCGGCTGGCTGCCGAGGTCGCGGAGGTTCAGCCAACTGTCGAGGAAGCCGTTTACCATTCCGCTGACGCGGTCATCGGCGAGGAGCCGAGACGCCTGCTGCCGGAGTTCCTTGGGCGCGGTCAGCTTTTTGGCGGCAGCGGCGGCGAGCAACGCGGAGTCGGGCGGTGCGCTCCAGAGCGCGTAGGACAGGCGTGCGGCGAGATCGTAGGGGCCGAGTTTGGGGTCTTTTTCGGCGGTGATTTCGCTGAAATAGAGAAACGACGGCGAGCACAGGATCATCTTCAGCGTATCGAGTGCAGCCTGACGTGGTGTCGCCTTTTCTCCGATCCGCCGGTCATAGGTTTTCCGGATGCCCGCGCGGTCGGCGGCCGTCAGCGGGCGGCGATAGGCGCGGGCGCCGAAGGCATACAGCTGGTCGAGGGCCTGCGCGGGCTGGAAGCCCCGCCCGCCGAACACCGCGAGCTCTTCCCGGCTGCCCCCGCTCTCCGTGACGGGCCCCTCAAGCTTGATTTCACCGATGCGGATATGCGGGAGCTTTCCCCCGCCCGTGATCAGGTGGGTGCGGCCGACGCCCGCCCCGGCATACTTGCCCTTGAAATCGTCCGCGTAGCGCTTGTTGACCTGGAGGACGGACGCCCGCGATTCGTAGGGGCCGTTGGGGAAGATGAAGCGCGGCGTCTGCCCGGCTTCGAGCCAGACGCGGAAATGGAGCCAGGCGGGTTGGTCATCCGGCACCGTCGCCTGGGCGAGGAGCGGCTCGATCGCCTGCGGATAATGGATGTGGTTTTTCGTGGCGTCGCCGGGCACGACCCCGAGCAAGAAGGGTTCGGAGAAATCGATGCCGAAGATGGCGGGGTCGTAGTGCGTGTCCCGGTTCATCGCCTGCGCCTGGACCGCGATGTCATAGAGGCCGGACACGGGCACGCCTTTGAGGAAGTCTTCGATGTGGCCGTAGCCGCCCTGCCGCGTGTCGGTGTTCGGCTGTTCGTAGAGGCAGAGATATTTGAAGTTGAAGGCCGCCTTGTGCGGTCCCTGCAGCTCCTCGTATTGGACGAAATGGCCGGTGAAGTGCCAGGCCTGCGGCGGCAGCTCCGGCCGGCCGAGGCGGGTTTCGACGAGGCGGTTGGCGGATTGGAAATACTGATCCAGCAGAAAGCCGGAGGTGACGAGGGACTGCCCGATGGTGTCGATGTGTTCGCTGGCCTTCTCCTTGGGGAAATCCGCCGTGAGACCGAGCGTGTCCACCCGGCGGCCAAAGAGGGTCGCGAGCGTGTTTTCGTATTCGCGGTTCGAGAGGCGGCGCATCACGGTGCGGGCGGCGGTGCTCTCGATCTTGCCGCGCGCGGCGGCGATGCTGTCGCGCAGGACGCGGATGACGGCGAGGCGCTCGTCGTCGGTGGGCTGGACCTTCGCCGTGGCCGGAGGCATTTCCCGGAGGGTGAGCTGATCGACGATGTCCTTGGCCGTGATGAGGGCGGCCACGTTGGTGAGGGGAATCTTTAAGCTCTCGAATTCGCGGTCGCCTTTTTGGGTCCCGGTGTCGTGGCACTTCAGGCAGTATTGGTCGAGGAACGGAGAAAGCACTTTCTGCCCGGGCGGTTCCGCGGCCGGAGCGAAGGCCGCGGTGAGCAAGAGGCCAACGGCGAGGCGGCCCAAACGCAGTGGCCGGCATCTCGGGTGGCCGGCGGTCGCGCGGGTGGACTGGCCGGCGCGGAAACCGGCCGCTCCCTGCCGTTTGATCACGCGCTGGATGAACTCCCCTAAAATCACTTTAGACGGAGCGGCCGGTGCTGGTGCCGAAGGAGTCGGTCTCGACGCCCATGCGCTGGGCGAGGTCGACGTAGAGATTGCAGAGCGGCACCTTGTTCGGACCTGAGGACGGGACCTGCTTGAACTCGCCATGGCGGTAGCCGCCGCCGGCGAGGAGGATCGGGAGGTCGGAGTTCTTGTGGGTGTTCGCGTCGCCGATCCCGCTGCCGAACAGCACCGACGTCGAATCGAGCAAGGTCCGGTCGCCGTCGTCCATCTTGGCGAGGCGGGCGATGAATTTTCCGAAGTGTTCGATCTGGTAGGTCTCGAGCGTGAGGAGGTGCTTGATCGCCGCCTCGTCGTTCCCGTGGTGCGAGAGGCCATGGTAGGCCTTGTCGATGCCGAGGTCCTGCGGCAGGAAATCGCCGCCGATTTCCAGTGTCGCGATGCGCGTCGAATCCGTCTGCAGGGCCAGCGCGATCAGCTCGTAGAGCATCGGCAGATCCTGGACCTTGTTCTGGTTCTCCGGCCGGTTGAAGGGCGGCTTCGGTTTGGGCAGACTGCCCCAGCGCTGGCGGAGCTCGAGGCGCTTCTCGACGTCGCGGATTGAGGTGAAATATTCGTCCAGCTTGGCCTTGTCCTCGCGGTTGACCTGCTTGGAGAGACGGTTCGCGTCTGCGAGTCCGGAATCGAGGATGGAGGCCTGCAGCCGGTTTTCCTGATGGCGCCGGTGCTGGCGTTCCGGGGAGTCGCCGACAAAGAGCCGGTCAAACAATTCGGCCGGGCCGGTGATGGGCGGCACGCGCACGCCGGACTTGGTCCAGGCGAGCTGGCAACCGCCGTGGATGCCGCCCTCCGAGCCGACCGTCAGCGACGGGAAGCGGGTCTGATAACCGATCTCGTCGGCCATGAACTGGTCGAGGGTGACATTGCCCCGCGGCCGGTTTTGCGCCTCGGAATTGAGGACGCCCGAGAGAAAGGAATGGACGGCGAAATGCCCGCCCTTGATGCCGTGGTCGAGCCCGCGGTAAACGGTCAGGTGCTTGCGCACATCCGAGAGCGGCTTGAGCAGCGTGGTCTGCTCGTAGGCGGCGCCGGTGGTGGCGGGAAACAAGTGCTTCACCTGATAGCCCAGCAGATTTCCCACCGCGACGAAGCGCCGCGCCCCGGCCCCTGCGCCCTTGGCGGTCTGCACGGCGGAGTTGCCGCCGACGGCGGCGGCCAGCAGCGATGGGAGCGAGGGCAGGGCCAAGGTGGCGCCGAGGGATTGGAGGATGAAACGGCGCCGGTTCATGGTTTGCATGCTCAAGGGAATTTTCGGGGGAGGGGAGGCGGGACCTGCGTTCACTGCGTCGCACCGGGGACGGGCGACCGAGGTCGTGCACGCAGCAGACGTGTGGGGTGACGGATGGTTGCGGAGGGACTCAAGGATTCGTTTCCCCCGTGGGCGAGGAAAAACCGGGTGGACGCCGCCGCGCGGATGGGGAGGGAAAGCCGAGCGCAGCGGCGAGCGGTGAAGACGAATCGGCCGCGAGGCATTCCGGGTCCCTGGGCAGGAGGTCGGACGGTCCGCGGGGCCACCCGGGCCCGGCCGCGCGCGCCGTCACTTCCGGCCGGAATCGGTCGCGGGTGCGGGCGGCGGGATCGGGTGCGTCAGTTTGTGGCGGGCGAGGTTGGCCTCCTGGGTGAGCTTGGCGCGTTGGGCAAACGCCTCGTAGGGCAGGCCCGAGAGTTCGGCGATCACCTGCGCGAGCATGGCGCGGCCGTTGATCTTCTGGCGCGACGGTTTTTGCGCGACGAGGCGGCCGGCGATTTTTTCGACGAGCGGCTCACCCAGCCGTTGGTAGGCATCGATCAGCACGTAGCGAACTCCGGCGGGACTGGCCGGGTTAAGGAGTGCCTCCGCTTCCGGGTTGTCGACCGCCTCGCGCTTTTCCCCTTTGTTCCAATTCAGCAGGTCCAGGCCCACCCCGAGGACGCGCGGGCTTTCCCCCAGCCGTTTGCCCACCATGTGCAGCGCATAGATCTCCTCCGCGCCCTGCAGCTTGATCGTGACGACATCCGACAGGAAGCGCGCGAGTACGCCGTCGAACCAGTCGCGGTCTTCGACGTAGATGCGCTGCGCCTGGATATGTTCGAGGCAGTCCTGGGCGAACCCGCCGCGGAAACGCGTGTCGCGCCGCGCCACCCAACTGAACGGGTCGTAGATGTAATACAGATTCGCGACAAAGGTTTCCTGCAGATACCGGAGTTCCCGTTCCCCGGCCTGCTGGTCGGAATAGAAGATCGGATACGTGAGCTTCACCTCCTGAAATGCATGCGACGGCACCTGCAGGGGCAGTCCGCGCTCGATGAAGTGAAAGCCGCGCTGGGTGTCGAGGTTCAGCCCCTGCGTCTTGTCGGTCGCGAACGAACTGCCCCGCGGCGTCTGGTTGGTGAAGAAGGCGACGTCCCAGCGGGTGGTGATGCGCCGCTCCCACCGCCCGGTCGCCGGGTCGTAGCGGATGTCGGCGGCGTATTTGGAGTCGGGCTTGCGCGGCGCGATCTGGGCCAGCCGATCGAGGTCCCAGACGACCAGCGCCTTGACCTTGAAAAACGGCTGTTGGACGAGGCGGGAGATGATCGCGCGCTCGCGCCTCAACCAGGTCGAGGTCTCGAGGGCAAACGGGCTGAAGCCAAAGGCGGTGTGGAGGAGCCCCATTTCCCGTGCGAAGTCCTGCCCGAGTTTGAGGCGAAACCGCAGGTGGTTGACCTCATCGAGGACCAATTTCCGGTGGTAACCGAGCAGCAGCTTGTTGAACGACTGGGCGAATTTGAAAACGACGCTGTTTTCGCCCTCGAAATCCTGGCCGGTGAAGCCGTCGATGAGGGGGATCTTTCCGTGGTAAGCGGTGACGTTGAAGGCCTCCATCCGGACCGTGTCCTCGATGGGCGGCTCCTGCGCCCGGAGCGGCCACGCGGCCACCAGCGCCAGTCCGAGGGGGCAGAGGAGGGTTCGGTGGATCGGAGCGAGCATGCGTGGGGGGAACGGGGGGCGGGTGGGGCGGGCGGAGCTAAGGTGAGCGACGGCCGGGCGGGCAAGCCTGCGAGTGGCGCGCGTGAGGCGGCGACCGGGTGGCGAGGTTTTTCCACACCCCACCCAACGATGCGAAAGCCGCAGCCGGAGGCGGGTGGGGGGCGGAAGGTGGTGGGGGGCGGGGCGGGGTGGTGGGGCGGGGTGGTGGCGCGAGAGCAAGGCCGGGCTGGCGTTTCGCGACCGGGTGTGCAGTTTCCGCGGCTGCGTTGTCCATGAATCTCCGTTCCCTCACTCCCCGTGTGCGCGAGGCACTGCGCCAGTTGGCGTCCGGTCCGCAGGACATGCGGGACGAGGCGCTGCTGCAGCAGATCAACGACGAGATGAAAAAGCTCCCGGTGGAGGACATCGCGCACGTGCGCGATCGCGTGCGGTTTTCGTGTCCGCCGTGTCCGATGGTGCAGTCGGTTATCCTGATGCTCGACGGGCTGATCGAGGTGAAGAATCTGAATCTGTAGGGAGGAGCGGCGCGGTTGGGCGGGGAAGACGGAGCGTGGTCATTCGCGGTGGGGAAGCGCCGAACAGCGACGCCCGCCCGCGGCCGGCCCAGGACGTTTCGGCTCGCCTCGCGAGAGCCGGCGGCGGAATTCTGCGTGATCAGGCGCCACGGCCCCGGCTGGCGGAGTTGTGAGGCGCAGGCTGGCCGGCTCGTCTCTTTCGGGCGGAGGCTCGCCAAGGTCCGGCTGCACGCGGCGGGCCAACTGCCGGCCGACGATCAGCTCCATCTCGGCGACGAGAGGACTCCGGTGCCCGCCGGACTCTGCGGCCGTTTCCTCGGAGTGCGCGGCGCCGGGCTGCGCGAGCGCGGGCTGGCCGGCGAAACGGCGAGGCGGCGATCGACCGTGGGCGTGGTGGAGTGGGTCGGGTCCCGTCGAGGGCAAATGGGCGCAAGACCACGGGCCGGAATCGCCGCGCGCCCGGCCGGGCTCAGAACGGCGAGCGGGAGACCTGCAACGAATCGCCCGGCATCAGGCGGGGGTCCTGCGCGGGATTTTTCTGCGCGAGTTTCACGTCGATGGTGTAGGAACCGTCTTCCCGCGAGAGGCGCACGGCGGCCTCCTTGGCGTAGAGGGTGAAACCACCGGCGGCCTGAATCGCCTTGGCGACGGTGAGGTCGGGCGTCCAGATGATGCGTCCGGGGCGCTGGACTTCGCCGCCGATATAGATGTAGCG
>CAJAYO010000073.1 GCA_903948415.1 uncultured Opitutia bacterium
GACCCCCTCCTCCGCGGCGTGACCGAGGTCTTCGGTGACAGCGATGTCTACGAGGCCTACCCGCCCGCCGACGCCAAGATTCTCCTCCGCGGTCTCGTCCTCAAGGGCATGAACCCCGCCGACGCCCCCGCCGAAACCCTCAAGAAGCGCGCCACCGACAAACAGGAGCAGCCCCTCAATTCCCCCGCGATGCCCATCGCCTGGACCCGCACCTTCCAGCACGCGAGCGGCCAGCAAAACAAAGTCTTCACCACCACCATGGGCGCCGCGACCGACCTCGAAAACGAGTCCCTCCGCCGCCTCGTGGTCAACGCCGTCTTCTGGTCCGTCAGTCTCCCCGTTCCCGCCAAGGCCAACGTCGCCCTCGTCGATCCGTACACGCCGCGCAAATACGGCTTCAAGGGCTACCGCTACCAACTCACCCCCGCCGTCTACGCCCTCGGCCAAACCGTCCCCGCCGGCGGCACCCCGCCCCCCGCCCCGACGCCGCCGCCCAACCCCAAGCAAAAAAAATCCGCCGCCGCTCCGTCTCCCGCTCCCCGCGCTCAGCCCTCGGCCCTCAGCGCCATCAACGCCCCCATCACCCTCAACCCCGGCGAGCGCATCGCCATCGTCGGCAACACCCTCGCCGACCGCATGCAGCATCACAACCATCTGGAGACGCTCATCACCCAAAAATTCCCCCAGCACAACCTCTCCTTCCGCAATCTCTCCGCCGCCGGCGACGAGGTCGTCACCCGCGCTCGCTCCAAAGATTTCGGCACCCCCGACGAGTGGCTCGCCAAGGTCCAGCCCAGCGTCGTCTTCATCTTTCTCGGCTATAACGAATCCTTCGCCGGCCCCGAGGGCCTGCCGAAATTCAAACAGGATCTCGAAGCCTACGTGAACAACGTCCGCACCAAGACCTACAACAGCGTCGCTCCACCCCGCCTCGTCCTCTTCTCCCCGATCGCCAACGAGCAGCTCCCCGGCACCGAGTTCGCCGTCCCCGCCGCCAACAACCGGAACCTCGCCCTCTACGCCGCCGCCATGGCCGAGGTCGCCGGCGACAAGGCCGGCGTCACGTTCGTCGATCTCTTCGCCCCGTCCCAAAAACTCTCCGCCGCCGCCCTCGCCCAGGGCCGCTCCCTCACCATCAACGGCATCCACCTCAGCGAATCCGGCGACGCCGCCCTCGCCCCCGAAATCTTCCAAACCCTCTTCGGCGCGCCCGCGCCCGCCCTCGACACCCCCGCGGCCCAAAAACTCCGCGCCCTCATCACCCAGAAAAACACCTGGTGGCATTCCCGCTACCGCACCGTCGACGGCTACAACGTCTACGGCGACCGCTCCAAAATCGCCTACGAGTCCGTCAAGGATCAGCCCAAAATCACCAACACCCAGATCATGATGGAGGAAATGGCCCAGCGCGACGCCATCGCCACCAACTACGAACGCAAGGCCTGGGCCCTCGCCGCCGGCAACACCGGCCCGGTCGACCTGGTCTCCATCCCGATGGTGACGCCTTTCGGGACCAACAAACCCGGGACCAACGCCGACGGCACCTACGAGTTCCTCAGCGCCGAAGAGGCCATCACCAAAATGACCCTCGCGCCGGGCCTCAAAGCCAACGTCTTCGCCAGCGAAAAGGAATTCCCCGAACTCGCCAAAGCCCTCCAGTTCGCCTGGGACACCAAGGGCCGCCTCTGGGTCTCCGTCTGGCCCAGCTATCCCGAGCTCACGCCCACCGCCACCATCAAGGACAAGCTCATCATCCTCGAAGACACCAACGGCGACGGCAAAGCCGACAAGTGCACCACCTTCCTCGACGGCCTCAATTGCCCCACCGGTTTCCAATTCTTCAAAGACGGCGTCCTCGTCATGCAGGCCCCCGACCTCTGGTTCGTCCGCGACACCGACGGCGACGGCAAAGCCGACTGGAAGGAACGCGTCCTCATGGGCCTCGACTCCGCCGACTCCCATCACACCGCCAACTCCCTCGTCTACGAACCCGGCGGCGCGATCATTCTCAGCGACGGCGTCTTTCACCGCACCCAGGTCGAGACCGCCTTCGGTCCCGTCCGCAACGTCGACGGCGCCCTCTACCGCTACGAGCCCCTCACCGGCCGCTTCGAAACCTACGTCGCCTACGGCTTCGCCAATCCCCACGGCCGCGCCTTCGACTACTGGGGCAACGACATCATCACCGACGCCACCGGCAACAACACCTACTTCGGCCCCGCCTTCTCCGGCCAGATCGACTACCCCGCGAAACATCCCCGCATGAAAACCATCTGGGACCGCCCCTCGCGTCCCAGCGCCGGCAGTACCATCATCACCAGCACCCATTTCCCCGAGGAATACTGGGGAAATTATCTCAACCCGAACGTCATCGGCTTCCAGGGCATCTACCGCGTGCAGCTCGCCGACGACGGCTCCGGCCTCAAAGGCCTCCGCCAGCCCGACATCGTCCAGTCCTCCGACAAAAACTTCCGCCCCATCGACACCAACATCGGGCCCGACGGCGCACTCTACGTCGTCGATTGGCACAACCCCCTCATCGGCCATCTTCAGAGCCACCTCCGCGATTCCAACCGCGACAAGGTCCACGGCCGCATCTACCGCATCACCTACGAGGGCCGCCCGCTCGCCGTCCCGCCGAAGATCGACGGCCAGCCCATCCCCGCCCTGCTCGAATTGCTCAAGCGCCGCGAAGACCAGATCCGCACTCTCGCCAAAATCGAACTCGGCAAACACCCGTCCGCCGCCGTCATCGCCGCCACCAAAACCTGGGCTGCCGCCCTCGACGCCACCTCCGCCGACTACGCCCACCACCTCACCGAAGCCCTCTGGGTCCACCAGTGGCACAATGTCGTCAACCTCGACCTCCTCGCCCGCGTCCTGGCCTCCCCCAACGCCGACGCCCGCGCCGCCGCCACCCGCGTCATCTCCTACTGGCGCGACCGCGTCCCCAACGCCCTCGCCCTCCTCCGCGAACGCGCCGCCGACGAAAACCCCCGCGTCCGCCTCCAGGCCGCCCGCGCCGCCAGCTTCTTCTCCTCGCTCGAGTCCGTCGAGGTCGCCCTCGCCGCCACCAAGAAACCCATCGACTACTACCTCGATTACACCCTCGGCGAAACCCTCCGCCAACTCCGCCCCCTCTGGCGCAAGGGCATCGAAGACGGCGTCAAAGTCGGCGGCGGCGATCCCGCCAGCCTCCGCTACCTCCTGCGCAGCCTGAGCGTCGCCGAACTCACCAAAATGGCCCCCACCCCCGACGTCCTCGAAAACATCCTCGGCCGTGCCGGCGTTGCGGATACCGCCCGCGCCGACGCCCTCGCCGGTCTCGCCCAAGCCCGCAAGGTCACCCGCGTCAGCCTCCTCCTCGACGTCCTCAACTCCCCCGCCGAAGTCGACACCAAGTCCGTCGGCCGTCTCCTCGTCGCGCAACCCCCCGCCGATCTCCTCGCCCACCGCGCCGCCCTCATGAAACTCGCCCAAGCCGACGCCGCCGAGGGCCGCACCTACGCCTGGGCCGCCGTCGCGATCGCTGACGGCACCCTGAACACCGTCTGGGCCGAATCGGCGAAGTCCCCGCTCTCCCAAGCCAGTCTCCTCGGCGGTCTCCCGTCGATCCCCGACGCCAAACTTCGCGCCACCGCCTACGAGCGCGTGATGCCGATCCTCGCTCTGCCCCTCACCGACATCCAGGGCCCCGACCACATCGTCGCCGCCATCCAGCGCGACGCCATGCGCAGCGCCGTCGCCTCGAAACGCGAACCCGAAAAAGTCTTCGCCGCCCTCAACACCCTCATCGCCCGCAACGAGCAGGTCCCCACCGCCGCCAAGGGCATCCGCGACCTCCCGCGCACCGCCTGGACGCCCACCGCCGTGACCCCCGCCGCCACCGCGCTCATCGCCTGGGCCGCCAAAACGCCCCCCAGCGAGCGCACCAGCCGCGACTACGTGGAAACCATCCAGGTCGCCGACGAGCTCGCCGGCTCCCTCCCGGCCGCCGACGCCGAGGCGCTCCGCGCGAAACTCACCACCCTCCGCGTCCCCGTCTTCGTCATCCGCGCCGTCCACGAACAGATGCGTTACGATGTCACTCGCCTCGTCGTCCCCGTCGGGCGCGCCTTCGAAATCATTTTCGAAAATCCCGACGTCATGCCCCACAACCTCGTCGTCGTAAACGCCGGCAGCCGCGAGAAAGTCGGCCTCGCCGCGATGGAACTCCCCGCCGGCCACACCGACCGCCAGGGCCGCGCCTGGGTCACCGAAGACCGCGCCATCATCGCCGCCACCAAACTCCTCGAGCCCGGCCAAAGCGAGACGCTCAAGCTGACCGCCATCCGCAACGAGGGCACCTACGAATACGTCTGCACCTTCCCCGGCCACTGGGCCATCATGTGGGGCCAACTCATCGTCACCAAGGACGTCGAAGCCTACCTCAAAGCCAACCCCCTCACCCCCGCCGCGCCCCCGCCCGCCGCCCACAAACACTAACGCAGGGCGGACTTCAGTCCGCCCCTTCCCCTTCCGTTCCTCGTTCTCGAAATCGTTCTCTCCGTCTCCACCTCTCTTCCCATGAAATCCCCCCTCCGCACCGCCCTCACCCTCGCC
>CAJAYO010000074.1 GCA_903948415.1 uncultured Opitutia bacterium
AGCTTCGCCCGCCCCCGGCGCCGCGGTCAAGCTCGCAGCGCGACGCACCCCGCCGAACCGCGCATCCCGGTGTCCCGCCGCGCTCGGTTCCCCCGGGTGGGCCGTGCGCTCCGCTCGCGGCTCAACGCGTCACGCGCGACCGGCGATCCGCCGTCCGCGGAGCGGCCCGGCCCACCTCGGACGGCGCCGGCAGGAAAGTGAGCTGCGCCCCCCGCCGAACCGAAACGCCCTCAAGGCTCGGAGACCGGCTCGCGGTTGCGGCCGCCGCCCTTCAAGCTGCTCAGGTAGGCCACCACATCGCGAATCTCCCGCGGCTGCAAAATCGTTCCCATCGGCGGCATGATCGAGACCGGCGGAGTCTGGTTCACGATGTCCGCCCGCGCCACCGTGCGCATCGTGCCGTCGAGCTGCCGCACCGTCACCGCCGTCGGCGTTTCGCGGGCCAGCGTGCCGGTCACCGCCGACGTATCCTTGAGCGTGACACTCACGAGGCCGAAACCGACGGCAATCTTCGCCGCCGGATCAAGGAGCGATTCGAGCAGGTTGGCGCGGTCGTTCTGCGCACCGACGGTGCGCAAATTCGGTCCGACCTCGCTGCCCCCGGGCGTGATCGAATGGCAGGCGAGGCAGTTGGCGTTGAGATGGTTCGTCACGATCTCCTGCCCGGCGCTCACGCTGCCGCCCTCAAGGAGTTCCTTGCGCGAGGCCGCCACCGCCGAAACGGTGAACGCCTGCAACTTCGCCGCGAGCGCCGGATTCGCGGCACTGCGCGCCCGCAACGCCTCGATCACGTCGAGCTGCAGCGTCGGCGGACACCCGCCTTGGACGAGCAGGGCGGCCTGCTGCGCGAGCACCGCATCGGCGGCGGGATGGGCGGCGAGCGCGAGCTGGGCAAGCACGTGCTGCTTCTCCGCCAGGCTCCGGTTGGCCAACGTCGCGGGCGCATCCGCGGCGAGTTTTTCCGCCCGCTCCGGCAACAGCAGTTCCAGCGCGGCCATGTGCAGCGCCGCCGGTGATCCGGCGGCAAGCGCGCGGTCGAGGGCCGCGGCAAACACCGGGTTCGCCCGGTGCTGGCTGGCGAGCAACCGCAGCGCCTGGGCACGCAGCGCACTCGCCGCCTGCGCGTCGTCGGCGATCGCCGCGATTTGCCCGGCCCCGGCCCGCAGCGCCTGCGCCATCATCGTTTCGATCGCGAGCGTCTTGAGCGCGGGATCGGTCAGCGCCAACAGCGCCCCAAGCCGCGGTTCCAGCACGTCGCGCACGGGCGCCGGTTTGAATTGCCGCGCGCGGCCGTCGACGCGGTCGAGTGGATACGGCTCGTTCCACCCCCGCAGGCTCGCGAGCGCCTCCTGCCGCATCTCGGTCGGGCGCGTCGCGTCGACGGCAAACGCCACCAGCCGCCCCGCGGCCGCCGGCGTGCCGAGCCGGAGATTCGCGTTGAGCGCGCGGCGCACAATCACGTCGCTGCGCACCGCCGGCGTGTCGACCAGCGCCGCCAGCGCGGGCAACGCCCCGGGAATCGACGTGTCGTCGTGGATCGCCCGCGCCGCCTCCTCGACGACCGTGCCCTCCGCATCGTTCAAAAACTCCGCGACCTTCGCCGAGCCCTGCCGGCGCAAGGCCACCACGCTGATCAGCCGCAACGGCACCGACGCACGCTCCCGGTGCTTCGCCAGCTGGTCCGCCGTGGCGCACCCGGCCAGACCCACGACCGCCGCGTGGCGCATGACCGGATCCGTGCCTTCCTTTTCCGCGAACGCGACGAGCGCATCGACCGCCGCCGGCACCGCCAGTTTCCCGAGCGCGATCGCCGCCTGGAGCCGCACGCGCGGCGCGCTGTCGCTCAGCAGCGGGATCAATTTTTCCGCCGCCGCTTTCGCCGCCTGCGGCGCATCGCCGAGAATCTTGGCCGTCTGCCCCCGCAGTTCAGGGTCCGCATCGGCGAGCAGCGGCAACACCCCCGCGACCGCCGCCGCACTGCGCCGCAACAACTGGCCGTAGCCCCACACGCCATGGATGCGGGCGAGCTGGGACGCTTTCGCATCGGTGGCGACCGCGAGCAACACCGCTCCGCGCCCGCGCTGCGCGAGTGCGAGTTGCGCGCCCTGCCGCACCCGCTGGTCGGCGTGACCAAGGCGCGCGACCAGTTCCGCGTCGGTGTTCTGCGCAAAGCCCGCCTTCAGCAACCGGTGGGTCTCCACCCGCTCGGGCCGCACCGCCGCACCCGCCACATCCAAGCGCCACACCGCCCCGAGTCCGTCGAGCGGATAGCCGCCGATCCAATCCGCGAGCAACAGCGAACCGTCCGGGTGCCACGAAAAACCGATCCCCATAATGCCCGCGTTCAGCACGCGCGCATCGACCATCTTGAACGACGCCCCGTCCCGCTCCGCCCGAAACCCGCGCAGCTTGCCCGACGGAAACTCGTTCAAAAAAAACATCCCGCGCTGCGCCGGACTGAGCGCCGTGCCCGGATCGCGCTGGAACCCCGCCGGTCCGTCCGAGTAGCTCGCCAACGCCGGCAACAAATAGGCCGCCTGCCCCGCAAAGTGCGGCTTCCACAACCCCTCCCTCATCCACGGACTGTCGAGCCCCATGTATTGATAATTGCAGCGCCAGCCGGTGTCACTGAGCTCGACAATCCGGATGAACCGCTCCCGCTCGCCCTTCATGTCCGCGTCGTTGTCCACCGCGAACAGATCGCCGTAGTCGTCGAACGCCGGCTCCTGCGGGTTGCGCACGCCGCGCGCAAACACCTCAAATCCGCTCCCGTCCGGCTCGACGCGCATCACGGCCCCTTCGTTCGGATAGGAAAATGTCCGCCCCTCCCGCGACGTCACGTTCATGCCCTTGTCGCCGATGCTCCAATAAATCCGTCCGTCGGGGCCCACGCTGAGCCCGTGCATATCGTGCCCCGCATACGCGAGGTGGACCCCGAACCCGTGCGCCACCACTTCGCGCACGTCCGCCACACCGTCGTCGTTCGTGTCTTTGAAGCGCCACAGATCCGGCGCGATCGTCGCGTAAACCCACCCGTCGTGATACATCACGCCCGCCGCGATCCCCGTGACCTCGGTGTTAAAACCCTCCGCGAACACCGTCATCTTGTCCGCCACCCCGTCGCCGTCCGTGTCGCGCAGCTGGTAGATGCGCTCCGAGTGAACCGTGAGATCCTTCCAGTCGATGGACCCGTCCTTGTTGTGATCGGCCAGCCCGCCGCGCGGTTGGCGCAACTTGCCCGGCGCCAGCGCCTCCTTCAAAAACGCCGATTTCTCCTCGACGCTCGTCAGCCCCACGTCGTTCGGCACCCACATCCGGTGCTCGCGGATATCGAGATCGCCGACTTTGCGCCGCGTCGTCGCCGTCACGTAAACCCGCCCCTGCGGATCAACCCCCACCGCCACCGGATCGGGGACGTTGATCGCCCCGGACCACTTCGTGAGCTGCAGTTCCTTGGTGACGTTTTCGGTCTGGGCCGCGAGACCGGCGCCCAAACAGGTCAACCAGAGCAATACCGGGCAACGCAGACGGCGAGTGGTTTTCGGGGTGATCACGCGACGGAAGATTTGCATCCGCCCGCCAACGGCAAGCCGGGAGCGCGCTTCATGGTTTCACCTCACCCCTTTGCTCGGTCCGGGCGGAATCCGCAGCGCACCTCGCCCGGCGAACGGCTTGGCTTCTCCCTCCGGCACGCCGCCCCTTGCGGGCCCCGCCGCCTGGACCAAGTCGCCCGAACCCGTTTCCCAGCGCACCGACCAAACCTTCGGCGTCGGCCACAACAGCTTCGTCACCTCGCCCGACGGCCGCGAAGACGGGCTCGTCGACCACGCAAAAATAGCCGTCGCTCCCGGCTGGCAACGCACCCTCCGCCGCCAGCCCTTCACCTGGCGCGCGGACGGCACCCCGAACTTCGGCCCCCCCGTCGCCGCCGGCCTCGCGCTGCCCGCCCCCTCCGGCCAACCCGACCGCACGCGTCCGAACACTTCCTTCGCCGAAGACGTCCGCTCCGGCCTCGGCGCCTGGGATGGCTTCGCTCACCCGCACTACGTCCGCTCCGCTCCCGGCGAACTCCGCCTCGGCCACCCCGAACGCGACCTCGTCAACGCCTTCCGCTCCGGCGAAAAAATCGTCCTCCGCGACCGCACGTGGTCCGCACGTGGTCCGACGCCCGTTTCGCCGTCCGCCTCCGCGTCACGCCCGGCGGCCCACCCGCCGGCCCCCTCAAGCGCCGAGACGCGTTTGCGTCGGGAGAAAAGCCGCGATCCCCCGCCGTCCTCGGCCTGGATATCCTCACCGCAGCTGGCTGCCGGAGGACGGCGGCAAGAGCGGCGGCTCGCTCAGGAACGGGCTCCCATAATCCGCACAACCTTTCATGATCATCCCGAGCCCACCGATCACAATCAGCAGCAGCATGCCGCGAAGCAGAAAGCTGCCGATGGCGCGGTTGCGCTCCGCATTGAAGGGTCCGCGATGGGCCCTCCGCCGCCGAACGCCCCCCATTTCCCCGCTCGATTCAGGGTTACCGACCTTATCGGCCCAAACCGCCGAGCCCGCTTCGCTCCGCCTATCTTCCGACAGCTGGCTCACTCGTTGCCTTTCGTTGCCAGCGCGTTTTCCCGACCGGCCTTGCTCCCCGCCGCAGCCGACCGCCCTGCGCCCGCATCGTCAGCCTGCGGTTTGATAAAGTGGAATCCACGGACGTCCTCGTGCCCCTCGGGGGCCAGGCCGACGGCAATGAGGAGTCCTAACACCAGCGCGAAATAGCCGGCGACCACTAACCAAAGGTATGACATCCCTAAACCATACCGCATACCCCGGCGCGCGGAAATCCGGTCTTCTCCCTGTTTGGCCGTGTAAAATTGAGAAACAGCCAACCGCCTGCCGCATCCGGAATGGCCACGCCCCCCCCCGGGGGTGCGCTCCACCGCAGTCGTTCCATGTCCGCGTCCTTCCCGGCGCGTTTCCGCCGCCCCAGCTCGACCACCAAACCGGCGACCATCGACCGACCGCGGATCGGCCGCCCCCCTGCCCCCCCTGCCCCGCGTCGCCGTCGGCAAGCCGCTGCTCCCGCGTCAGCCCAAAAACTGCTCGCCCGGCCCGTCGCGGCGGAAAAATCGCCGCAACGTCCGCGCGAACACCCTGACCATCGGCTCGTCCACCCGCGCCCACTCACCCAGCGCCTGCCACCCGCTCCACGCCCCATCCCCCGCCGTCTCAGCCGTCAACCCGCGATTTTTCAGCGGCAGGTTCTTCAGGGCGCGGATTCGCCTCGGTTCCGTCGGCCGCGCGTCCCGGCCCTTGTCGCCGGCACCTCGTCCGCCGCCGAAATCAGCCCCAAACGGCTCGCGGCGCCAAAAAAACCCCCGCGCTCCGTCAGCGCCAGCCGGTGCATGATTCGCTTTCGCGCCTTGTAAACCGCCGACGCCGACAACCGCAACTCAACGGAAATTTCTTTCACCGTGTTGCGCAGCGCCAGCCGGCGCAAAATCAACAGATCGGATTGGCCGAGTTCCTTGCCCGCCGTCTGCTGCCGCACCACCGTCCGCAACACGCCACTCACGCGCGAATTCAACGGAAATCCCCCCCCCGCCACCGTCCGCAACGCGTCAAAAAGTTCTTCCACTTCCGCACTCTTTTCCACCACCGCGCACGCCCCCAACGCAAACGCTGCCGCAATCGACTCATCCGACGCCATTCCGCTGTAGACAACCGTGCGCACGGTACTGCGTTTCTCCCGGAGTTTACCCAATACTTCGAGCCCACTGATCCCCGGCAGCATCAGATCCAGCAGCAGCACATCCACCTTCATCCCTCCCAGCATCGCCAACGCCGTCTGCCCATCGCCGGCCGAGCCCACCACCACGAACTCGCCCGATTGATCCAACAACTCGGAAAGCACCTGCGCAAAAATCGGGTGGTCATCCACCACAAAGACCCGGAGCAGGGGCTTCCCCCCGTCTTGCGGTTCCTGCACGAGCGATTTCGTTTTCATGGTTCCACAGCTATCGTCTCGTAACGTTCCTTTCGCGAGCCTCGTTTTGGTCATTTTTCACCCTTTGCGTGCATGGTCCCTGCGGTGCCTCGCCCGCCCACCCCGCCCCGCCTCCGGCCACCCGCCACCCGCCTCGCGCCTTCCGCCTCCCGGCCTCCGCCTCGCCGACGACTCCGCCTTCTTCGAATCCGTCACCGCGTCTCCTTTGAGGCCGTCTTTCCAAGAAACCACGCCGTGTAGGCGGGCTCGCGGCGAGTTGCACGCCGGCCACGAGCAACTGAATCATCGCATCGAGCCCCGCCATCAAGGCTCCGCTCGCGAGCCCGTGCGGCAACGGTCGCGAAGGCAGCCCGACCACGCCGCCGATTTTTTCTCCGAACGTCGACCCCTGCTCGAGCGGACAAACCGCCCTCCACACCATCGCGGGCCACCACCAGCCCCAGACGAGCAGCGGGGCGCGGTACGATTCGGCGAAGAGCTTTCCGTTCACGCCGGCCGGCGCTAACTCGTCCCACGACAGCACCGCCAGACCGATGAACCGCGCGAGCAACCCGACTTGCTGTTGTCGACCTGGAAAACCGGTCGAAAACTCGCGGCAGGTGCTCCGCCGCGATGCCGGCCCCCGTATCGGAACCACGGATCTCCGCCGCGCCTTCGTACAGCGCCCGCGCCGCCAGCGCCGCACCGTACCGCCGGGCGGCGTGTCCTTGAGCGCGTGGCCGAGAAGATGGCTCACGGCGCGGCGCACCAGCATCGGATCGGCGACGAAGTCCGCCTCCCCTTCGCCGCGCACGGTCACGCATTGGTCGACCGCGCGGGCCTCGGATACTTCGCTCACCGCGTCCAGTTCGTGCCGCGCCCCGATCGGCACGGGCGTAAGCGCCGTCCGCGGATCCTCGGCCCGCGCGATGAACATCCG
>CAJAYO010000075.1 GCA_903948415.1 uncultured Opitutia bacterium
CAACCTCTACGTCGGCAAGAACTGCGTCCAATACAACATCCCCCAGGCCGAGGCCGACGCCCACCTCATCGCGCTCATCAAGGCCCACGGCAAGTGGCTGGACCCGGACCCTGCCTCCGCCTGAGCCCCGGGCCCCGCGGAGTCACGAACCCAAACCCGCGGCCGTATCGTCACCGGAATGTCACCGGCAACCCGGCTTTCCCAGCCGCCTCCGCGCCGCCGTAAGGCCGCCCGAATTACGCCTCCGCCGCCCGATCATTTGTCGCCTAAGTCCCCGAAAACGTGGCAACGAAAAAAGCGAAAAAGTTATGCCCACTTCGGCTGTGAATAACTTGTCGGAAAGTTCGCCTTGAAATGCTTTTTGGGTTCACTGTTACTCCGCCCTTCTCCAGTTGTCTTTCGTTGTCCGGTTGTTCTTTCCCATGTCATTCGAACCCCATCCAGCAGATCCCGCAGCAACAGCACCGCTATCGCCTGGCCACCAACTGATTACGATTCGTCGCAATCCCGCTTCTTTTTCCGTGTGGCCGGACCTCACTTTCGTTGCAGCGAGGAGACTTGGATGAGGCCAGTCCTGACATGTCGGAAGGCACTCGGCGGCACAGTGTGAATAAACCCGTCTCCCAGCCCGCTCCCATGCCTTCTTTGTCTCTCTCTCCCTGCGTCTGGGAAACCGTGAAATGCGACTTTAAGTCGCTCTTTCCGGAAGACGTTTTCCAGATGTGGTTCGAACCCCTCGTGTGCCTCGAAACCGCCGAAGACGCGATGACGCTCGGCGTGCCCAACGACTTCGCCGCGATCTGGATTCACGACAACTACCTCGACCTCATCACCCAGCGCCTCCGCCTCACGGCCGGCCGGATGGTCACGGTCACGCTCAAGACTGAGGCCAAGGCCCGCAACGGCTCCGCCCACGCCCCGTCCGACCCCCTTCGCTCCGCCGAGCCCGCCGCCCCGCGCGGCCGCGCCGCGCCCGCCCGCCGCACCACCCGCTACGACGAACGCGGTCCCGCCACCGGCACGCTCAATCCGCGCAACACCTTTGAGACCTTCGTGGTCGGCGCCAATAATCAGATGGCCCACGCCGCCTCCCTCGCGGTCGCCCAAGCCCCCGCCCAAGCCTACAACCCCCTCTTTCTCTACGGCGACACCGGCCTGGGCAAAACCCACCTGATGCACGCCATCGGGCACGCCATCCTCCGCGCCAACCCCGACGCCCGCGTCGCCTACCTCTCCACCGAGAAGTTCACCAACGAGTTCATCCAGGCGCTCCAGGAAAATTCCCTCACCAAGTTTCGCCAGCGCTACCGCCACGTCGACGTCCTCCTCATCGACGACATCCAGTTTCTCGCCGGCAAAGAGCGCATCCAGGAAGAATTCTTCCACACCTTCAACGACCTCTTCGAGGCCGGCAAACAGATCATCTTGTCGAGCGACCGCCGCGCGAGCGAGATCCAGAAACTCGAAGCCCGCCTCGTCTCCCGCTTCGAATGGGGCCTCCCCGCCGACATCCAAGCCCCCGACCTCGAGACCCGCCAGGCCATCCTCCGCACCAAGGCCGCGACGCTCAAGTGCAACCTCTCGGACGCCGTCCTCAATTTCATCGCCCAGAACATCACCAAGAACATCCGCCGGCTCGAGGGCGCGTTGATCAAGGTCGCCAGCTACACGGCGCTCACCAGCAAACCGATGGACGTCGCGACCGCCGAGCGCCTCCTCCACGACGTGCTGATGGAGCAGGCGCAGACCATTCTCACCATCGAGACCATCCAGAAACGCGTCGCGGACCACTTCCAGATCCGCCACAGCGACATGACGAGCAAGCGCCGGCCCAACAACATCGCCATCCCCCGCCAGATCGCGATGTATCTTTCCCGCACGCTCACCAAGCACTCCCTCCAGGAAATCGGCGATGCCTTTGGCGGCCGCGATCACGGCACCGTCATTCACGCCTGCAAGGCCGTCGACAACATGTGCGAACAGGACGCCTCCACCCGCAGCAGCGTCGACTTCTTGAAAACCCAGCTGTCGAAATAAATTCCGCGCCCACCGCGTGAACCCGGAACCGCGTCTGCCAAGACGCGGTTTCGTCATTTCTTGCCCCTCGCGGCGGACGCGCTACGGTTGCGCCTCAAACCTTGGTCCGTTCGCGCCCTTCGCCCGGCTTGATCCGGTCCCTCCACTCTCAACCCGCCCTCTTCATCCGCTAATCCCATGTCCCTCACTCCCGAGCAAAAAACCGCCGTCTCCGCCTGGGTCGCCGCCGGCGACAATCTTTCCGCGGTTCAGAAAAAACTCATCGAGCAGTTCAAAGTCTCGCTGACCTACCGCGATGTCCGCTTCCTGGTCGACGACCTCAACCTCGAACTCAAGGACCCGGCCCCGAAGGTCGACACCAGCGACGTCAGCAAAACCCCGCCGCCCGCCGCCAAACCCGCGGCCGCCGAAAAGAAAAGTCTCCTCGATAAGGCCAAGGAAAAACTCGGCTTGGACAAAGACACGCCCGACGAAACGGACGTATCCGTCGAAACGGACGCATCCCTCGAAACCGACGCATCCGTCGAGCCAGAGGCCGAACTCGCCGACGGCGACCTCGCAGACCTCCCCGCCGGCGCGAGCACCGTCACGGTCAGCGTCGACAAAATCACTCTCATCCCCGGCGCCCTCGCCGCCGGTACCGTGACGTTCAGCGACGGGGTCACCGGCAAGTGGATGATCGACCAGCAATACCGCCCGGGCTTCACCGAGATCAGCCAGCCCGGCTACCGCCCGTCTCCCGCCGACGCGCAGGCGTTCATGCAGGAACTGAGCGCCCAGCTCCAAAAACGCGGATTCTAGCCGCGCTCGCCCGCACACGGGCTATCCCGCGGTCTTCACCATCCGGGCCACCACCGCCCGGAACGCTCCCGCCGCAAACGGCTTCGCCAGGCACGTCAGCTCGTGCTGTTTCAGAAATTGCTGAAACGCGTCGCTCACGACGTCACCCGTCATGAACACCACCCGCTTCGCCGCCGCCGGATCGGTCGCCAAGAGATGCTCGAAGAACCGCACGCCGTCCAAGCCCGGCATCTTCCAGTCGGACACAATCACGTCGAAGGCCTGCTGCCCCAACCGCTCCAGCGCCGCCTGCCCGCCCAGTGCGGTCACCACTTCGTAACCGTCGGCCCGCAATAATTCGCGCGCGAGGTCGAGAATCCACGGCTCGTCATCGATCACCAGGATCGCACGCCGGAGCGGCCCCGCCTCGCCCGGCGCCGAGGCCGCGACGGCCTCGCCCCCGACGACCCCGCCAGCGGCTGCCGGCGCCACCGGCAGGTCGATGGCGAAGGTCGCGCCCTGCCCCGGTTCGCTGCGGACCGCGATTTTGCCGCCGTGCGCCTGAATAATCCCATAGCATAGGCTCAACCCCAGCCCGGTGCCCTTCCCCACCGGTTTCGTGGTGAAGAACGGATCGAAAATCCGCGCCAAATGCTCGGGGCGGATGCCCGGGCCGTTGTCGGCAAACTCCACGGTCACCCTCCCGCCTTCCACGCGCGTGCGCAGGGTGATCCGGCCTTCGCGCTGGGCCGGCTCCATCGCCTGACGGGCATTGCTCAAAAGATTGACAAACACCTGCTGCAATTGGTGCGGGTCCGCCAAGATCGGCGGCAACCCCGCCGTCCACTCCTTCACCACGGTCACCCCGCTCGTGCGCAGATCGTAGGCCATGATTTCCAGCCCCTCCTCCAACACCGCCTGCAACTGCACCAGCTTGCGCTCAGTCGGCTCCTGCCGGGCAAAACTGAGCAGACTCTGGACGATCTTGTGGCACCGCAGCGCGCTCCGCGCAATCCGCTCGAGGTAACCGTTCATGTGCGGCCCGGGCGGCATCGTCTGCAACAGCTCCGAAAACCCGACGACCGCCGTCAGCGGATTGTTCAACTCGTGCGCCACCCCCGCGACAAACTGCCCGACCGCCGACAGTTTTTCCCGCTGGATCAACTGCGCCTGCGTCGTCTTCACCGTCTCCATCGCCCGCTCCAGCTCCGCCCGCGACGTCTGCAGGTTCGTCGTCATCCGGTTGAATTCCTGCGCCAAGTCCCCCACCTCATCGTTGGAAAACCGCTCGATCCGCTGCGAAAAATCGCCCCGGCCCACCGCCTCCACACTGCGGTGTAACTGGCGCAACGGCCGCGTCACGCGCCGCACCAACCACGAGACCACCCCCGCGCTCAACAAAATCCCCCCAAGGCCGAGCCCCACCAGCGCGAGCCGCGTCTCGCCCAAGGCCCGCAACCTCGGCTCGTAGGACGACAACAGCACATACCGGAATCCCGGCTGGCCCCTTCCGCCCCCGTAGATTCCCGCCAGCCCCAAAAAATGCGCGTCGCCCAGCTCCGCGGCAAACACCCGCCCGCCCCCCGCCCGCACCCGCTCGGCCTCCGCCTCCTCGACCTGCCGCAACACCCTGCCGCCGCGCTCCGGCGCATCGAAACTCGACGCCGCGATCTGCCCGCCGATCAGCAACAACATTTCGGTCCGGGGCAGCCGCAATTCGCGAAACGCCTCCGCACTGAGACGTACGCCCACCGTCAAAACACCCCGCAGCTCCCCGGCATCGTTCGTCACCGGAACCGCCACCACATGATAGATTTTGCCGTCGATGCCGAGGCTGCCCGTCGCCGCCTCCCCCGCATAGGCCTGTTCCGTGATCGCCGCCGCCGCCCGGGCAAAGGCGGCCGGCGCCGGCGCCCCCTCCCGGCGTTCGCCGGCGACCAATCCGCCCTGCCGCGTCGAATACAAAAACTCCTCGTGCTCGCCCGGAAAGTTGGCGATCACGTCGTGCAACAGCCGCGCCATCGTCGGCGCATCATCGATGTCCGCCGTCACCCGGAACCGCGCCTCGCCCGCAAACCCCCGGTACCGCGACAGAAAATTCGCCGCCCGCGCATCCAGCAACTTGACGAACACCGCCTCCGCCGTCTCCAGCGTCTCCCGGGACTCCTCCCGCATCTGCCGGATCAGGCTGTCGTTCACGATCCAGACCGTCACCCCCGGCACCAGCACCAAAAACGTCAGCACGACCAACAGCACCTTGGTCTGCACGCTCAGCCGCAATCTTCCGGTCCACCCGGCCATGGTCAGAGCTTGGGCAACTCGGTGACGCCGAGCACGAAATTAACCTTCACCTCGCCCGTCGCCGGCACGATGACCTCCCGCACTTGGCTCGGCAGCCGCTCATGCCACGCCCGCAACCGGTACGTCCCCGCCGGCACGCCCTCGATCACAAAGCGCCGCTTCGCGTCCGCCACCGCAAAAAACGGATTCGGCAGCACCAGAATGATGCAGTGCATGTTGGTGTGCAGCGCACAAAACACGTCCACCCGCCCCTGTTTGTCGAACCGCACCTCGGGCACCTTTTCCTTTTTGTAAAAACCCAGGTTGAAATCCTGGGTTTCCGACATCGAAAACACGTTGTGGAAAATATCGTCCTCGTTCGGCCACCGCACCGTCGTCCCCACCACGACCGGTAACACATGCGGCTCAAAATTCGCCTCTCTCTGCACGATCTGCACCGGCCCGGCACCCGCCGGCGCGACGTAATCGACCACATTGACCACAAAATCCCGGAGCGCGTCGTAATCCAGTTTCTCGACAAACTTGTAGCGCCGGCTCCCGTACGCGCCGCCCCCGGCCGCCTCCCCCGGCGGAGGCGTCCCCTGCGCCGCGACCGTCCCCGTGATCGTCCCGCCGTGCGCCACCGCCCCGACGAGCCCTGTGATCAACCCCATTGCCAGCACCAGAATCTTCATGGAGGGAGGCTTAGAACTTGAGGCCAATTTCGCCGCCGAGAAAATCTTCCTGATCGCGCGACGCACCGTTCACCATCCGGCCCGATTCGCGCGTATACTCCACCTTCAGCACCAACGGCTCCCCAAACCGATACCCCAATCCGAAACTCCCCCGGCGTAACGTCTCGGCCAACGACGGCCGGAAGAAAAACGTCCCCAGTGCCCCCCAACCCGCCAGCGGATAGCCTCCCGCCACCCGGATCTCCGAAAAACGCACCGCCCCGAACAACGGCCCCGCCAGCGTCTGCACCGCCTCGACATACCCGTAGCGAAGCCGCCGCGCGTTGTCCGCCGTGGTGTCGCTGTCGTCGAAACGCGCTTCGCCCGCCGCCAGGCCCAACCGACCCGTCGCCCAGCGCGCCGTCGCATCCGCCTGAAAGAGGCTCGCCCAAAACGTCCCCGTCGATTTCGCCGGCCCGAGCGCGCGGAAAAACCCGTTGCCGAACCACACCTCCGACAAACTGTCCGCCACCGTCGCCAGTTCCCCTGTTCGCATCGCGCTCGCGCTGAGCCGCAGCCAGGACGCCGGATTGCCGCCGATCCGCGCCACCACGGCCTTGTCTGCGTTGAAGTCCCGCAACCGGCTGACCCCGCCGTTCTGCACCGCCAGCACATAGTCGAACGCCCCGACGCGGCCGTAGATCTCGACGCCTTCGTCACAGCCCCAGATATCGCTCAGCGAGTGGGAGATCAGCGGATTCGCCACCGGCCCGCGCACCAGATATTCTTCCCCAAACGGAATGTTCAGACGCCCCGCCCGCACACCGAGCTGTCCGGGCCGGCCCCACGCCGCCGACACGTTCTCAAAATCCACATACATCTCGCCCAGCTCGAACTTATCCGCGTTGGTCTCCCGCGTCAGCAGCTTCAGCTCGGTGAAAAAATACATGTTCTTCCGCACCGCCGTCTCGAGGGTGATCACCGGGTCGTCCACCCGGAATTCCGCCTTGGGAAAGGCCCCCTGGCTGCCGGTCTGAAAAAACGCCAACCCGGCCTCGCCGCCGATGCGCACCTCGCGGGAGCGGTCCCGCTCGGGCGCCGCGCTCCGCCCCGGGTCGGTCTCCCCCCGGCCCTCCTGCAGGCTCCGCCACTGTTCGTCCCGCCGGTCGCCCGACTTCTGCAAATCCGTCACCTTGGCCGCCAGCGCCTCAATCGTGCGCTGCTGCACCTTCACCTGCTCGGCGAGCATCCGGTTCTGTTCGACGATTTCCCGCAGCACCGGATCGGTTCCTTGCGCCAAAACCCCTCCCGGGGCGATGGCCAAGCTCGCGCCTACGACGCGCAAAATATCGGTGAGACGTTTCGACAATTTTTTAATACCTGAAGGGGATTAGGGGCGAAAAATCGCCTCGCTGCACGATGCTGGCAAGCCCGGAAGCCCCTCGTCGCCAAAAGAGTCCTCCGGCTCCCGCCCGCTGCCGCCGCGCCCACCACCCCACCCCCCAGCGACTCGGCTACCTCACGCCCTGCCCCCCCAGCTCCCCGCGCGGGCCCGCCCCCGACCCGGCCGCGGTCGCGTTCGGGCCCCTCGCCGTGCTCGCCGTCCCGTTCACGTTTCGCGACCGCCCCCTGCGCGAATCCGCCGACCCCGAAAAAATCCGCGGCCGCCGCTTCTCGCCTTCCCGCTCCGACCTCGTCACGCGCCGCTGAGCAACCCCCGCAGGCCCGCCTCGTCGATCACCGGCACCCCCAGCGCCGCCGCCTTCTCCAGCTTCGAACCGGCGTCGGCCCCCGCCAGCACATAACTCGTCTTCTTGCTCACGCTGCCGCTCACCTTGCCCCCCGCCGCGAGAATCAGCTGCTCCGCCTCCTCGCGCTTCAACGTCGGCAACGTGCCTGTGAGAACCACCGTTTTTCCGGTCAGCCGTCCCGCCGTCACCACCGTGCCCTGCGGATCGATCCCCAATTCGCGGAGCTTCGCCAGCAACCGCCTTCCGGGCCCGTCCGCGAAAAAACTCAACGTGCTCGCCGCCACCACCGGGCCGATGTCCGCGGGCACACCCGCCAGCGGCCCCGCGTCGAGCGCCGCGATCTCCGCGTCGAGCTGCGCGCACAGCTCCTTGCGCCGCGCCTTGTCCTCCTCCGACTTGGGCGGATTCCGGCGCGACGCCGGCGCCTCGAGTTCCCGTCGTTCCAGCAGGTCCGCCTTCTGCACCACCGCGCGCAGCAGCGGCGACTCCGCCAGCTCCGCCAGGTTCCGGTGCCTCCGCCCGAGCTCCCGCGCCGTGCTCTCGCCCACGTCGGGCACGCTCAATGCATACAGCCATTTTTCCAACGGCAGCGCCTTCGCCGCCTCCCGCGCCGCCACCAGCTTCGTCGCGTTCTTCTCCCCGAAAATCCGCGGCTCCTCCACCGTCCCGAGATTGAGCGTCGCCAACGTCTCCAGCGACACGTCGTAGAGGTCCGGTGGATCTTTCACCCATTCGAGCTCCACGAGCCGCGCCGCCACCACCTCGCCCAACCCGTCGATGGCCAGCGCCCGCCGGCTGCAAAAAAACCCCAGCCGCCCCGCCCGCTGCGCGCGACAATCGTAATTCTGACACTTCCACGCGACGCCCTGCGCCTCCTCCGCGGCCACCTCCACCCGTGCGATCATTCCGCCGCACACCGGACATTTCCCGCCGACGGCCGCGCGCAGATCGAACTCCGGCACGCCCGCCGCCCGCTCGTCGGGAAACGACCGCAGCACCGCCGGAATCACCTCGCCCGCCTTTTCAATCTCCACGAGATCGCCCACCCGGATGTCCTTCCGCCGGATCTCATCTTCGTTGTGCAAGGTCGCGCGGCTGATCGTGCTGCCCGCGAGCAACACCGGCTCCAGCTCCGCGACCGGACTGAGAATCCCCGTCTTGCCCACCTGGATCGTGATCGCCCGCACCCGCGTCCGCGCCGTGTCCGGCTGGTATTTGTACGCGATCGCCCACCGCGGCGCCTTGGCCGTCTCCCCCGCCGTGCGCTGGAGCTCCATGTCGTCGAGCTTCACCACCGCACCGTCCGTGCCGTAGGCAAAGGTCCGCCGCAACGCGTCCAGCTCGCCGATCGCGGCCCACGCTTCGTCGATGCCGTGCGCGTGCCAAATCCGCTCCACCACCGGCAGTTTCCACGCCTGCAACTGCTCGCGCAGTTCCGTCTGCGACCGCACAACCTCCGGCTCACAATAGCCGAGACCGTAAAGCACGATCGCCAGTTTGCGCCGCGCCACCTCCGCCGCATCGAGCTGCTTGATCGTTCCCGCCGCCAGATTGCGCGGATTCGCGTAGAGCTCTTCCCCGGCGGCCGCGCGCTCGGCATTGATACGCTCGAACTCCGCCGCCGACAGATAAATCTCCCCGCGGATCTCCACCACCCGCGGCGCCGCCCCGAGCAGCGTGTGCGGCAGCGTCCGGATCGTGCGCACGTTCGCCGTCACATCGTCGCCCCGGTCGCCCTTGCCGCGCGTCACCGCCCGCACCAGTTTCCCGTCCTCGTAGGTGAGACTCACCGCGAGCCCGTCGATCTTGGGCTCGACCGTGTAGCGCAGGTCGTCCACCCCGAGCAGCTTCGCCAGCCGCGTGTGAAACGCCCGCACCTCGGCCTCGTTGTAGGTGTTGTCGAGACTCAGCATCTTCTGCCGGTGCGCCACCTCCACAAAACCCTGCGCCCGGTCGTCCCCCACCCGCTGCGTCGGCGAGTCGACGCTCGCGAACTGCGGAAACTTCGCCTCCAGCTCCGCCAGCTCGTGCTTCAGCACATCATACTCAAAGTCCGTGATCTCCGGCTTCGCCTCGCGGTAATACCGCTCGTCGTGGTGCGCGACCTGGGCGCGCCGGGCGGCGATGCGTGATTGGGCCTCCTCGGGTGTCATGCCGGCAGTCTTGCGACCCGCGCGCCGCCGTCGAGCCCGCGTTGCGCCCGCCTCATTTGCCCTCCGTCGCCGCCTTCAACCACGCCGCCGCCTGCACGTGGTCCGGCTGCACCTGCAGCGCCGCGCGCCAGGCCCGCAGCCCCTCGTCGCTCCGCCCGAGCCGCACCCACGCCAGTCCAAGCTGCGCGAGCGCATCCGGATGGTTGGGACGCAACGCGAGCGAACCCTGCAAACTCGCCGCCGCCTCCGCGGACTTTCCCTGCTCGTTGAGGAGCGCGCCGATGAGGTAACGCGTGTGCGCGTCCTTCGGGCTCAGTTCGGCGGCCCGGTGGTAGTGCCCGAGCGCCTCGTCCCGCAATCCGAGCATCGAGCAGACATTGCCGAGATTCGCGTGTGCGCTCGCATGGTCCGGCGCGAGGCGCAGCACCCGCTCCAACCGGGCCTTCGCCTCCGCGGGCCGGTTCTGCATCGCGAGCAACACCGCGGAACCGTTGAGCGCGTTGCTGTGGTCCGGCCGGCGCCCGAGCACGAAATCGTAGTGCTCCGTCGCTTCCGCCAGCTGGCCGAGATCCGCGAGCGCGTTCGCGAGATTGTTGCGCACTTCCAAGTGGTCGGGCTGCGCCTTCAGCGCGACCCGAAACCGCGGCACCGCCTCCGCCGGCCGGCCGAGTTCGGTGAACGCGTGGCCGAGATTGTTGTTCGCATTGAGATAGCCCGGATTGATCGCCAGCGCCGCGCGGTAATCCTGCATCGCCTCGTCGATCCGCCCGGCCTTGAACAAATAGAGCCCGCGGTTGTCGTGCGCGACATAGTTGCCCGTCGTCACCGCCACGGCCCGGTCAAACAGCGTCCGCGAATTCTCCCACACCCCAATCTGGCGCGTCGTCGCGACCGCGCACACCCCGAGCACCGCCGCACCCGCCCACGCCGCCGCCCGGCGCGCCCCGGGCGAGGTCGCCGCGTCGCGCACCGTCCACCCCAGCGCCACCTGCACGCCCAGCATCGGCAGATACGTATAACGGTCCGCCATCGACTGCAGCCCCACCTGCACGAGGCCGATCACGGGCACCAGCGTGCCCAGAAACCAACACCACCCCACCGCGATCCACGGCCGCCGCCGCCCTTGCCACACCGCGCCCACCGTCAGCACCCCGACGAGCCCGAGCGCCGCCGCCACGTACCCTGGCGCCCAGTGCCCGGGATGCGGATAGAGCACCGCCAAATCCACCGGCACAAAAAATTTTCCGAGGTAACGCGCCACCGCGACCACCGCGTTGGCCAACCGCTCGTCCAGCGTCAGCGCCGAGGACACCGAGCCGCCGCCGCGTTGGACGAGATACGTCACCACGCTGGAGGCGGCCACCAGCAGGAAAAACGGCGCCTTCTCCGCAACCAGCCACCCCACCGTTTCCGTTTTGCGCGCGCCCGGCGCCCCCGCTCCCGGCCACCACGCCGTCCGCCCCAACGGCCAGACATCCAGCAACAGCAGCACACACGGCAGGGTCACCAGCATCGGCTTCGCCATGAGCCCGAGCGCAAACGCCCCCAGCATGAGCGCGTAGATCCGCCCCGCCCCGCCGCCCCCCGCGCCCGCCCGCCGCCGCTCCACGTAGCCCGCGTAGAGCCACAGCACCACGAACCCAAAAAATCCGCTCAACACGTCCTTCCGTTCCGACACCCACGCCACCGATTCCACCCGCAACGGATGCCACGCAAACAGCGCCGCGAAAAACGCGCTCGTCCACAACGCCCCCGTCAGCCGCCGCATCGCGAGAAAGGCGAGCGCCGCGTTCACCGCATGCCACGCCACACTCGTCGCGTGGTGCCCGTGCGGATTCAGCCCATACAGCGTCACGTCCAGCAAATGCGACCCCCACGTGAGCGGATGCCAGTTCGACGCCTCCCCCGACGTCAGCGCCCAGCGCAGCGTTTCGCCGCTCAGCCCCGCCTTCACCTGCGCGTTCGCCGTCACATAGTCCGGATCGTCGTAGTTGACGAAATCGTGCCCGATCGCCCGCGCGAACAGCAGCAGCGTGCCGAAAAACAGCGCGAGCGCGATCACGCGCACCTGCGCCGCCGATCCCGCGCCTTCCGCCGGTGGCGCGGCCGGCGTCGCCGCCCGGTCGGAATTGCCTGAAAGACGTTTCGTCCGCACGGGAATTGAGACCGGGCGGCTATGGGACCGGCTGAACCGAACTCAGGGTCGTCGCCGACCGCACCACCGAGGTCTCCAGCAGCCGCCGGTAACGGCCCCACCCGGCATACAGCGACACCGCCAGGGCCGCCCCGAGCGTGTCCGCCACCCAGTCCTTCACCTCGCTCGCCCGCCCGGGCACGAAACTCTGATGCCATTCGTCGGACGCGCCGAAAAGCGACACCGCGGCGATCGCCAGCCAAGGCGTCCAGCGCCCGCGCCCCAGGGCCCGCAACGTGAGCGTCCCCAGGAGGCCGTAGACCGAAAAATGGGCCAGCTTGTCGAAGCTCGGGATCCAGTGGGTGAACTCCGGGGTCGCCATCGTCGCCCGGCTCGACGCCCAGACAATCGTCCCCGCCACCGCCAGCGGCCAGGCCCAGTCACGTCGAAGCTTCATCAAAGTATGCGGCACAATCACCGTAATCATCGCGACGGGACCGATTCCGCAATCCGAAATCCGCCCGCGCGCGGCACCGCTGGCCTGCGTTGAACGCAACGGGGAAAATGGTCGGGCTGGTGAGATTCGAACTCACGACCTCTTGCACCCCATGCAAGCGCGCTACCAGGCTACGCTACAG